>CBEWFH010000095.1:0-5340 GCA_965555895.1 uncultured Simkaniaceae bacterium | reverse complement strand
ATTGTCTCAATGGTCGAAAGAGTCTCAAAGCTAACAAAACTAGAAAAGGTCTCGGATAAAACCGCTGAGAAAGTGAAGGTTGCGTTGGTAGATAGATTAGGTCTAGTCCAAAATTTGTCATAACAGTAATGAGCATCTAGAGCAAATTATTCAACGAGTTGAAGAGATCAAAGCGCGTATTATCGGTATGGCCAATGAAAGGAGAATTAGTTCTCAAGGAACATCCCCACTGGACAAGATTCAAGAAGTTCAACAATGCGTTTCTGAATTGCAAGTAGAGCTTCAAAAAGTTTTTCAAATTCAGCAAGCTGTTACAGAGCGTTGGGCAGCCCAAGAAATTATCCAACTTGTTGCTGAGGCCGTTCTTGGAAAATACCAAGCATGATGGAGCAATATGAGCTAAAAAAAATCTAGCCTTTTTCTCCCTTCAATAGTTAACAAATAGGGCGAGGCTTTTCCCCATTAGCCTGTTGAGGGGGCTTAGTTTCTTTGGAGTCGAGAGCGACGCAGGCTTTTTCGATATCTTGGAAGAGGATATCGGCCATGTCGCGGCTGAAGTGTTCGCGGACGACAATGCGGAGAAGAGCAATCTCTTGGGCATTTTCGGGCATGGTATAGGCGGCAACCACCCACCCTCGCTCGCGGAGCTTACTGGAAAGATCATAGACAGTATAGCTTTTGATCGAGTCTTTTAGCTTTACAGCGACGATGGGAAGCATTTGCGCATCGTTGATCATCTCAAACTTCCCCGAGTTTTTTAGTTTTTCAGAGAGATATTGGGCATTAGCGATGCAGTTGTTCATGATATGGGTATATCCTTCGCGGCCGAGACGGAGAAAGTTGTAATATTGGGCAAGAACAAAGGCAGAGTTGCAGGAGAAATTGAGGGTATAGGTCGGCATCCAGCCACCGAGGTAGTTTACTTTAAAGACGAGATCCTCAGGAAAATCGGTTTCATCGCGGTAGATGATCCAACCAACTCCGGGGTAGACGAGGCCATACTTATGTCCTGAGACGTTGATCGATTTTACTTGTTCTAGGCGAAAATCCCAGACAAAGTCAGGTTTTGTAAAGGGAACGACGAAACCGCCACTTGCCGCATCAACATGAAGAGGGATATCCCACCCTTTATTTTTTTTAACTTTTAGGAGGAGGTCGTTGATCTCTTTTATGGGATCGGATTGTCCTGAATAGGTGGTTCCGAGAATCGCTCCGACTGCAATGGTGTTTTCATCGATCCGCTTTTCCACCTCTTTGGCAGTGATGACATAGCCCCCTTTTTCAAGAGGAATAACGCGCATCTCGACATCGAAGTAGCGGGCAAATTTTTCCCAACAGACATGGACTTCTGCACCGAAGATAATGTTTGGTTCAGCCCCTTTTTTTGCCCGCTTTTTCCACTTCCATTTGTGGGCAAGGAGTCCGAGCATAATGGCTTCTGATGAACCGATCGTTGCAGAGCCAATAGATTTGCATTCTTCCGGCGCATTAAAGAGGCGGGCAAGGATGTTGATGCAACGGTTATGGATTATCTCTGTTTGAGGATATTCATCGTGATCGATAAAGTTTTTATGGAGGTTTTCAGCGATTAGTTTTTCCGCTTCGGGTTCCATCCATGTGGTGACAAAACTTGCTAAGTTGAGAGAGGGGTTAGCATCCATGTTAAGTTCATCATGGATGAGTTGATAAGCAGCATTTGCCGGCATACTTTTTTCTGGAAGTTCATACTTCGGAATCGGCTCTTTAAAAAAGCGGGAGCTATAGGTTGAAGCATGGCCTTTTTCAGAGTTTTCTAACTGCGTAAGGTTATTTTTCTTTGTTAACATCTTTTAATTTCCATGAGGGTTTACGGAGGCGAATGATAAGAATTGGTGAGCCGATAAAAATAATAATCGCACCGACTAAAAAGAGAATATAAAAGAGGGGGTTACCAATCGTGAGTTGTTTTGGTGGGAAAAAGCCGACAGCTATTGCGAAGGCTGCGCCAAGGATCCCAAGTCCAGCAACAAGCCATATCCCAAAATTCCCGCCGGGGATTTTGTAAGTCCGCTTGACATCAGGCTGCGTATACCGGAGACGGATCGCTGCAGCGTAGAGGAGGATATACATAATAAGGTAGAGCATTGCAGTTAAAGCTGTTAATAGAAAAAAAGCGGTGCTGACTGTGGGCATCAAGAGAAAGACTAAGGATAAAATGGTGATGATGATTCCCTGGATAATAAGGATATGTGTCGGAACATTATTTTTGTTTTTTGTCTGAAGTAGTGGAGGAATATCTCCCGCTTTTGCTGTAGCAAAAAGACCTTTACTTGGACCAACAATCCATGCGGCTACTCCACCGATCGATCCAAAGGCTAGGAGAAGCCCCATTACCGGGAGGAGCCAGCCCATTGAAAAAAGATCGAGGAGTTCTTTAAATCCTTGCATGAGCCCAGCGGTTAAACTGATTTTATCAGGAGGGAGGACGGCAGCAATGGCCAGCGATCCAAAGGTAAAAATAATTAAGATAATAAGGACTGCTAAAAAGATTGCTTTCGGATAATCCTTTTTTGGATCTTTTACTTCGTTAGCATGAACGGCAGAAACTTCCATCCCTGCAAATAGGAGGACAACTCCCGCTAAGAAAGAGATACTATTAAAGTCTCCGAAATTGAAAAATTTTTTTTCGGTTGATGCCATAAAGGCAAGGGGTTTTCCCATAAAAAACCAAGCAACACCAAGTCCAATGATTAAGATTCCAGGAAAAATCGTTCCACAAATAACACCCAAAGAACTTAAAAGTCCTGAGGCAACAACGCCGCGAAAATTAATAAGGGTTGCTCCCCAGTAAACGACTAATATCACACCGATATTAAACCATTTGTTTGCTGCCAAGGAGGGATCGAGAAATAAATAAGAAAGGGCCCCTGCTGCAAAAGCTAGAATCGTCGGATACCAGATGATATTTTGAATCCACTGGAGCCAAATCGCTGTAAACCCAGCATGATCCCCAAAGGCTTCCTTCACCCAACTGTAAACTCCGCCCCCCTCCGGCCATCCCGTCGCAAGTTCTGCAGAGACAAGTGAGGTAGGAATCAAAAAGACAATTGCTGAAAACCCTAAATAAAAAAGGAGAGAGAGCCCCTCTTCTGCCATCATTGGAAGTCCTCGAAGACTCATAATGACTGCAACGTTCATCATTGCAAGGGAAAAGACACTTAGATGGGTTTTCTTCATAACTTTGCAAACTAGCGCGAGAGGAAGACAAATTCAATATCTTTTTTTTACATCCTTAAGTATTTTAATCCGTATGAATGCCTTTATTGTTCTCTTTACCTTTTTAATGGTGCCCCTGTTTGCCCTCTATAACGGGAACTCTTCTGGACCTGATATGCCCGAGCTGGGGATATGGGTATCTAATGATGATTGCTGGGGAATTAAAATTGGATATGAATGGGATACTACTTTTGAAAAAAGGATAAAAGTGGAAAACCGTGTTTCAAGTGTACGTGAAAGATTCGATACTTATGCAACCCTTAAAAATGAAGGGGTGCTTATTTTTAATGTAAGTGATCGGTTTGAGGTTTATGGGAAATTAGGAATCATGAAACTCGATCTTTCACAAAGGCCGACAAAAAGTGTTAAACTCGACTATCATACCGACAATCAATTCCTTTGGGGTATTGGAGGACGGGTGATTTTGGTTTATTGGGAAGATATGGTGATGGGGGTAAATGCTCTATACTCTGGCTCCTTTATGAGGATTAGTGAGATTTTGGAAAATGGGACACCACGGCGAACCTCGGGGGCCCGCTTTAAATATAGTGAGTGGCAAGTGGGGATCAGCTTTTCTCGGGAGATCGGAATTTTTAATCCTTATGTTGGTCTAGCTTATTCCTCTTTCAATTCTTCTCTTTATAACATTCCGGTTGATCCTAATTTTTCTTATGTCGTAGCGGATGAAGATTTAGAGAATCGACAACCCTTTATTCTCCTACTGGGGATAGGACTTATAAAGGGAAAAAATATCAGCATTAATCTAGAATCACGACTTATTGGCGAAAGAGCAATTACCTTAAGTAGTACAATCAGATTCTAATTCTCTTGCTTTATCGTAAACTTTTTCTTACAATCCATTAATATGAAAAAATGGTTATTGCTTTTCTTGTTATCTCCAAAGCTTTTTGCACTTTATATGGGGAACCCATCTGCCCCAGAAATTATTGATGAAGGGGTTTTCTTTTGCAAAGAAAATTGGTTTGCTGTGAAAGCAGGATATCAAAGAGATTGGGTTTTTGATCGGAATATGAAGGCCGTTTCAAAAGTCTCAGGCCGGATGGATGGTTTTGACGTTATCTCAGATCAAGGAGTTCTTACGATCAATTTATTTGATCGAGTTGAGCTTTATGGATCAGCGGGTGCAGCCCGTTTTCATGCGACTCATCGCCCTACTAAAGGAGTCCGCAATGAATATGAAACTCACGATCAATTCACTTGGGGTATGGGAGCAAGAGGGGCCTTTTTAATTTGGAAGGGACTTTCCTTTGGGTTTGATGGGACCTATCAACGAGCCCATCCCACGATAAAGTGGATGACCACAAATGGAGCCCCTGTAAATCCAAGGTCAGGCTCGAAGCTTACCTATCATGAGTGGCAAGTAGGGCTTGGAGCTTCCTATCAAGTCGATTTTTTTATTCCCTATATTGGTGTCAAGTATTCCAATGCGGGAGGACGCTTCAAACATCTCCCTTTCGGGTTTTTACCAACAGGGCGCCATTTTAAAACAAAAAATAGACGGAAGTTTGGAATGGTACTTGGAACGACCCTTTCCAATGGAAACCGCTTTGCTGCGACTGTCGAAGCTCGCCTGATTGATGAGCAATCAATAACGCTGGCAGCTGAAGTGAAGTTCTGATATAATATCTACATGAAGCGGATACGATTATTCATTTTACTCCCTTTTATCCTTGGAGGTTGTCATACAATGAAGCTTTCACAGTCTCAGCCAGAGCCAATACCTCAGTTTCAGGTTCCTCAAGATCATATAAAGGTTGCCCTTGTCCTTGGTGGGGGTGGATCAAAAGGGCTCGCTCATGTTGGGGTCCTTAGTGAACTAGAACAAGCAGGGATTTATCCCGATCTAATTGTAGGATGTAGTTCTGGGGCAGTTATCGGAGCACTTTATACCGACCAACCTCATGTAAAGCGGATTGAAAAACTCCTCATTGGGATGAAAAGATCTGACTTACTGGACTTTTCGATTTTTAATTCTCGATTTGGGGTGGTAAAAGGGATCCTCTTTCAGAATTTCCTTAAAAATAATATAAAATCAAAAAAGTTCCGCCATCTTCAAATCCCATT
>CBEWFH010000094.1:0-5340 GCA_965555895.1 uncultured Simkaniaceae bacterium | reverse complement strand
CAAATTGATGAGATCTCGGATGCAAACGCCCGAGATGTAAAGATATTTATTGAAGCCCTCTTCGAGGGCAGAGGCTTAGCCGCCTAGTAAAGTAAACTCAGAAAAATGGGACCTCCTATTCGAAATGGGAGGTTTTTGCAATATTATCCCTATTCTTAGGCATATCTGTAGAAGGTAAAAAAAAGTCTACCCTTGGTGGGAGATATATTCAGCTTCGATTTTGGCAGCGAGGATGAAGTCACTTTCAGTAAGGCCATCGACTTTGTGGGTCCAGATTTGGAGGATCACTTTTTCCCAAGTTAAGAAGATATTTGGGTGGTGCCTCTCTTCTTCGGCAATGTGACCAACGATATTGGTAAAGATAAGGGCCTCCTTGAAGTTTTTAAAGGAGTAGTGCTTCTCAAGGTGGTGCTCATCGATAATCTTCCACCCTTCTCCAAGTTGCACATAAAGGGGTTTGAGATCATCTCCTTTGAGTGAGCTTGCCCCAACAATGCAGGGAGTACAGTTTTTCTTAATGAGTTCGCTCATGATTTACCTACGGTTTGGATATAAGCATCGGTTTCTCCCCAGGGAAAAGAAACTATAAAGCTCTTTTCGATATGGAAAGCGTTTTCATCATAGTCGGTGAGAGGATAACTAATGGTGATGATTTTGGTCCCTTTGGGATACCCTTTGAGTTTTTGGATAAGGGGGGCAATCTCTAAATCGGTAAGGGAAGTTCCATATAGGTAGATGATAGTGGCATCGGGGAGATTAGCTTTGAGCATATCGGCGCAGATAAATGTGGTCCGATTGATATGGTACTTCTGGGCGAGGTGGCGAGAGAGTTTAACAAACTGGGGGATCCTTTCAACGCCGATCACAAGGCATTTAAAAAAGTGATGGAGGAAAAAGGCTCCTCGTCCCCTTCCAGAGCCAAGCTCTAAAAAGGTATCGGTGAGCTGTAAATCAACTTCGCGGGCGATTGTTTCGTAGGTCATCAGAGGGGTTTCGCCGTAGTTATGGATCTCTTTTTCATTTCTTTTTTTAAGATATTTTTTGGTGATGATGTAGGGATTCTTAAAGATGTATGCGGTAAGAAGATCCCGATCAATTTGGGAAAAATGGTGATTGGTGTAGTACTGCATCTTGACTTCTTTTTGAAGTCTGCGATCAATCAGGGTATACTTAACGGTATTCCATAGTTGTTTCATCTCTTTATTTTGCAGGATTTTGGAATTTCTTACCAGTTGATGGTTTGGCCGGGTTCGATGACGCGGAAAGTTTTGGGATCTATGTTCCGTTTTTCCAGTGCGCAATGGAGGTCGTAGGGGGGTTGCTCTAAATCTTCACTTGAGAGGCGGAAGGTTTTCCAGTGCATCCCAATACTAAGTTGTGAACCGACTTCTTCGTGGATAGTTGCCGACTTTTGAGGGCTAATATGAACTGTCTCCATAAACCTTCTCGGAACATAGGTCCCTATGGGGATTAAGGAAAGATCCATTTCACCAAACTCTTCGCCGATTTTTTTAAAATCTTTTCGATTGTATCCAGTGTCCCCTACAAAGTAGAGTCGCTTTTCTTGTTTTTTATCTTGTAGGAAATCAACAACATAGCCGGCCCATAGTGTTCGGTTTTTATCAAAGAGTCCCCTCCCTGAATAATGTTGTGTGGGGACAGCGGTGAGGATCACCTCTTGCCCACGAATGCCGATGTGGGTTTCTTCCCACCACTTCATCTCAATAATGTGTCGCATTCCAAGTTTTTGAAGAATCCGTTTCACACCGAGAGGGACAACCCAGGTGATCCCTGGATTGATCTCTTGGAGTTTTAATACTGTCTTTTTATCTAAGTGGTCATAGTGATCATGACTGAATAGAACAATATCTATTTTTGGAAGGTTTTCTAGGGCCAATGGAGTCTCATGCCTGCGCCTTGGCCCTAGAAAAGATAATGGTGAACATCTCTCGCTCCAAATCGGATCGGTGAGCAAATGGAGGTTTTCTACATTTACTAGAAAGGTGCAGTGGCCCATCCAGGTCACTTTTGGAGCATCTTCCCGAAGTTTTCGCTTCGAGTTGGGATACTTAAAATTTTTGGGGCGCTCTTTTGGAGCATCTTTGTCGTTATAAAGTCCTAATTGCCAAAGGGCAATGTCGATCAGTGATCGTTTGGTAGAATCAATATGAGGATTGGCGAACCGTCTACCCTTTTTATGATACCCCCTCTTCAATTCTTCTCCCCCGTTACTTTTTCAATAACTGAAAAGTGAAATAATCAGAAAGGATTTTTTAAAAAAACACAACTGATTGAACGTGAGAAATATGGGGTTATATTACTGAAGTTAAAGGAGTAAGGATTTTGGGGGCTCGTCGGTAATTGAAGGGTCCCCTTCAAATTGGATGGGACCGGGATAGAGGTAGTGATCCTCTTCCATCCATTTGGTCCGATTTCTCTCGAAAAACTTAAAGGGTGGACCTGATAGATCGACAAGGGCTTTCCGGATGACCGGTTTTTCTTTTCCTTTCCGGGTTTCGAGGTTCATGAGAGAGGTGATGGGAATGGCGCAGATGGCCCATTCATAAGATGGTTTTGAAAGGTGGCGGATAGCACTCATATAACCGGTATGACCACCCTGAATAAGGAGGGCAGCAACATGACCAAGAGCGGAGCAGTAAGCGGCATCGAAGTTTGTTGGAAGACCGGCTCGTCCTTCATATCCAAAGAAATGGTGGACGGGGCTAAACTTCCCCTTAAAGGTAGGGCGATTTTTGAGGGCCTCTTTAACTAAGGTGCTGAAGAGGATTTCGGTTTGAATATGAGAGACTTGGACGTTGCCATGGGGATCGCGATCAAGAAGAAACTGCTGGGCAATCTCTTTAGGGAGGAAATCGAAGGTCTTTTTTGCATTAGGACTAAGGGATTTTTCATCTTTTCCTTCAGAAAGGAGGGTATTGAGCTCTCCAATTAATGTTTTCATCTCCGGAACAAACTCGACAATCCCTTCAGGGATGAGGATCACCCCATAGTTTTTCCCTTGATTTCCCCTCTTTTCAATGAGATCGGCAAGGGAAGTGGTGATCTCTTTGAGGGTCATCTTTTTCTCAGCAATTTCTTCACCGATAAGAGTCATATTGGGGTGTGTCAAAAGGGCACATTCAAGGGCTATATGGGAGGCGGAGCGTCCCATGAGTTTGATAAAATGGGTATATTTTTTGGCAGAGGATGCATCGCGGGCAATATTTCCGATCATCTCAGCGTAAGTGGAGCAAGCGGTATGAAATCCGAAAGAGATATCGACATCATCGTTCTTCAGATCTCCATCGATCGTTTTAGGAACGCCGATCACTTTCGTCTTGCACCCCTTATCTAATGCATACTCTGCAAGAACTGCAGCATTGGTATTAGAGTCGTCTCCCCCAATAATAACCACTCCATCAAGGAGAAGTTTTTCAAAAACTTGAATCGATTTATCGAGCTGCTCTTTGGTTTCTATTTTGGTTCGCCCAGACCCAATAAGATCAAAGCCCCCTTGATTGCGATAGTTTCTCAGAAGATCTTCAGAAATCTCAAGGGTTTTTCCTTCAACAATCCCTAAGGGACCGCCAAGAAAACCGAGAAGCTGCGATTCGTGGTGAAATGATTTAAGGGAATCAAAGAGTCCGGCAATAACGTTATGACCACCAGCTGCTTGCCCTCCGGAGAATACCACACCTACTTTTAGCCCCTTTGTTGGTGGCGGCGATCCTTTTGCAGGATGAAGGAGGGGACGTCCAAAGGTCTTAGGGAAATGTTTTTCGATTTCTTTTTCATTACCAAGGGAGGTGGTTTTCCCATTCCCATTAAAGATAGCTCCCTTTTTTTTTAAAGACTTAGGAAGATTGGGGCAGTATTTTAAACGGTGTTTCTCTAGTGGTGTCATGAAGGCAAAGATAGTTTATGGAGGAAAAATTGTCCACATTTTCCTTTATATTTAAAAGCCAACTAATTAAACAGAAGTTAAAAGAGTTTAATTATATATCATGGAGAATTAAATGAAAGCTAAACTGTTTATACTTAGTTTGTTTATGATTCCTTCGATGCTTCTCCAAGCTTATTCAAGCATGGACGAAAGAATCTCTCAACTCGAAAAAGAGATGAATGAAGTGGGAGAAATAAACATAATGGGTAATTTCGGGACCTCGTTCACGACAGCTAGAACTGAGGGTAAGAAAGGGGTATTTATTTTTGTTGATCCCCTGTACTGGCATGCGAAAGTTGGTGGAACAGAATTTACTACTACTGAAGAGTTTGCAGCTAACATTAATGATCGCTCCCACCCACCTAACAATGGTGTTTTAAAATATAATGATTTTGGTTGGGACTGGGGAATCCGCGTAGGTCTCGGTTACAATCTTGCTCGCGATATGTGGGATGTTAACCTTAACTATACCTGGTTTGAAACGAATGGTTCTGAATCGGTCCAAAAAAACTACCCTTCAGCACTTCGTCCCACCAGAACAAGTGAGTCAGCCTTCGTTCGATGGGCAAAGTCTAGCTTTGATGTGAGTTATAACAACGTTAACCTAGAGCTTGGGCGCCACTATTACATCAGTAAAATGGTTTCAACCCATCCCTTTATTGGACTTAAATCAACTTGGCTTGATCTTAAGCAACGAGTCACGTACCAACCTATTACTCCTGGAGAGGGAGAAGAGGGAGGGCTTAATAAGTTCAATGATAAATCTCACCTCTGGGGACTCGGACCACGCGCTGGTCTTAGCGTAGAAGGATATATTGGAGATGGATTCAGCTTTGCTGGAATGGTAGCTGGTGCTCTTCTATACAGTCACGATAGTGCTCTTATTCACATGAAATCAGATGACAATACAAGTAGTCTTGGATCTGATCTTTCAATAAAACTAAGAGGAAAAGAGCACCTTT
Source organism: uncultured Simkaniaceae bacterium (assembly GCA_965555895.1). Classification (GTDB taxonomy): domain Bacteria; phylum Chlamydiota; class Chlamydiia; order Chlamydiales; family Simkaniaceae; genus Neptunichlamydia. The sequence goes on along the minus strand of CBEWFH010000094.1, from coordinate 435 downwards.
TCGTCCCTACTGTTCAGATGTTTTTAGGGCTGATTTGGGAGACATCATTCTTTAATAAGACTAAATGCCTCACCCTTGGTGCGGGATATGAAGTTGAGTATTATTGGCGTGCTAACCAAATGATGGTTGTTGAAGATATGGATACACCTAATAGTTCTGGAACTCGAAGAGGCTATATCGAGTCGGTGTCTGAAGATGTCATGTTCTATGGGCTTACTTTAAAAGCACGACTAGATTTCTAGCGCGTCTTCTCTTTGAATGGGCACGTTTTTTCTGCGTGCCCTTTTTTCTTGTAAAATTCAGATCATCTTTCGGATAGAGAAAAATAAGAAGAACGGTTCCTAATGCAATCAAGCAAAAGCCTAAGATCACTCCAAAGGGTATGGTGGTCCCAGAAGTCAAGACCAAAATTCGCAAAAGTTAAGCTTGTTTTTT
>CBEWFH010000093.1:0-5343 GCA_965555895.1 uncultured Simkaniaceae bacterium | reverse complement strand
AAAAACAAGCTTAACTTTTGCGAATTTTGGTCTTGACTTCTGGGACCACCATACTCATCTCAAATTTTCGATAGGTTTTTTTTTGTAAACTAGCAATGAGTTGTTCCTATGTAACCAACTTCTGAATAATAGAGACCATTGACATATGCACCTAAAGCTGATGCAATATACGGGATAATCTTTAAGGGAAGGGCATCGAATGCACAAAACTTTAAATCGGCACATTTTTCGGGCTCTTTATTTGAAGGATCAAAATCCCAAAAATGGCATGCAAAAAAAACATCTACATTATTGCGGTTGGTTTTACGATGCATGACATGAACGACCTTGAGATCCTTCGGAAGGATAGATATACCAATTTCTTCTTTTGTTTCACGAACAAGAGCAGTTGTCGCAGACTCTCCTTCTTCTACATGCCCTGCTACAAGACTGTAGTGACCATCGTAGTAACCCGTATTTTTGCGAAGAGATAAGAGAATTTCAGAATCCCTTGCAAGAATGAGATAAACGTTTAAAATTGCAGACGACTGGCTTCTTACGAGTGCTTCTTTGTGATTCAAATTTTCCGCCTTTTTCTTGACGAAAATTAACATCACTTCTACATTTGCGTAAAGTAAAAAATTAAGTGTGTGTTTATGAATGTGCTTTCTTCCGCAGAACAGAATCTAGAAGAATTTTCAGAGAGAACAAATGAGCTCTTATTCCAATTTTCCCAAAGTAAGCAAGAGCTTCGCAGACGGATCTTAAAGGTTCCTTCCCAAAAAGATCTGTTTAATCTATGCGAACATTATGACATTTTGGATAAAATTATCTTGGAGGATGGTCCCATTCGAATCAGGCTTCATATTTTTGCAGACGGCCATTTCGACCGTCCTCACAACCATAGATGGACTTACTCGAGTTACATCTTGTCAGGAGGTTACCGACATATCATTTATGTCCTTAAAGAGGAAAACGATAATCCTAAAATCAATGATTTACTCCCTGTTATGATTCGTCAAGAAAAGGTCGGCAACTTTTATACCTTACATTCTTCTCAGTATCACTCGGTCATAGCAGACCCTAACACAGTCACATTAATCGCTAGGGGCCCTCCAGACAAAGACCGTTTTCGGCTTATAGACCGAGTAACAAAAGAGGCATGGTGGCAGTATGGTGCTTCTGCAGAAAGTCAGGATGACAAAGAGAAAAAAAAGATGACACAAATTCAGTTCAATATAGCTGTTGAAAAACTTGAAAAACTAGGAATTATTTAAATGTTGCCTGTTTTGAACGAAACTCAAGAAGATTTATACGGTTACGCCCGTGTTCCAGAGCATACGAAGTCCATTAAGTATGGGAGATTTAGAAATGTTTATCTTTACATCACTGAAAAATGTCAACTTCGTTGTGGCCATTGTTATATGGGCGAACGTTTAGAAAATGGTAAGTTTATGCCTACTTTCGAGGTTAAACACCATCTTCAGCTATGGAGAAAAATGGGGGGTAGCAAACTCAGTATCTTAGGAGGAGAACCTACGCTTCACCCAGACTTTATTGAGATCTGTCGGTATGCAAAAAGTGTTGGCTATGAAAAAGTAATTTTGAATACAAATGGATTACGTAAAGCTCTTCAACCCCTTTCAAAAATGAAGCCCGAAGAGTTTAGTTACATTCAAGTCAGTTTAGATGGGGGCTCGCCCGAAACACATGATGTAATAAGAGGAAAGGGAACATTTAAAATTGCGTGGTCTACAAGTGAAATATTAGCTGAACGAAAATTTGACACTCGTATTATTTGTACGGTTAATAGAAAAAATCGAGAGGATTGCCTTTCGTTAATTCAAAAATGTGAAGATATTGGAATTTTCTTGGTTAAGTTTCATGTATTTTCTACTATCGGTAATGGTCAACAAAATTCTGAATGGGCATTATCTCCTGACGAATGGATCGAATTTTATGAAGAGCTCGAATCCAAGAAGAATAGCCATAAGATACAAATTTGGTATCAACCAACCTATGCTAATAAAAAAAACATTCATCGGTTTACAAAACAAGGATATCGAGGATGCATTGGAAGAACTTTAGATCGTATCTCGATTTTTCCGGATGGAAGAGCTTATGTGTGCTCATATCTTTTCGATACAACACTTAATATGTTCAATATAGAAGATAATGGACAACTTAAAATTAATCGAGGAGCTAATGAGTATGAGCTTTTTACAAAAGCTTTAACACGCCCTTCGTGTGGATTGTGTAAATCCCCTAAATCTTGCTTAGGAGGTTGTCCAGCAGAAGAACTTGTTATGGGTAAATCCTCATGTGCTGCAGAAGAAAATATTATTCCAATATGTCGTTTATGGAAATCAGACTTTTAATCATTTGTCTCTTCTTTAACGCGGTGTACGCAATAGAACACAAAGCAACAAGTGTTTTACAGGCATTTTTAGGGGAACCATTGTCCTCTTCTGTGTCCATAGAAAGATTACCGGGTATGACTAATGAAAATTATCTTGGTTCAGACAATGAATATCAAAAATATGTCGTTCGTATTCCTGGATTTTCAACAGAACAATTTATTGATCGTCTAGCAGAATTCAGAAATAGTCATGAAGCATTTAAGAAGCAATTCAATCCGGCGAAGTGTCTATTCTATGATCAAACAAGCGGAATTAAAATTACGGAATATATCAAAAATTTTAAAACACTTCAATTTGAAGATTTTTATAAACGCGAAATAATAAAAAAAATAGCCGGTTTTCTCCGAAGTATTCACCAGAGTGATATGTTATTTACAAATGAAATTAAAATCTTTGATAGGATTGAATCTTTAGCTAAAATTCTGATGAATCATTCAATAGAATTACCCTCTGACTATTTTATCGCAAAAGACGGAATAGAACAATTGAAGAAAGATTTCCAATTGGTCTTTTTCGAAAAGCGACCCTGTCATGGCGATCCTGTTCCTAGTAATTTTATGATCTTTTCAAATCATCTTATGCTTTTTGATTGGGAGTACTCAGGATTATGTGATCCAGCTTGGGATCTTGCATTTCTTTCTAGCGTGATGGATTATTCTCAAGATTTAGATTGTCAACTTATTAAATTTTATGGAGGAACTTATTCTGAAACCCTTCATGCAAAATTGGCTTTTTTTAAACCTATAGTAGAGTTGTGGTTAGGGCTATGGGGATTATTGCAAACGACCAACCAAGATGATTATTTAAAAAAAGAATTTTTCCGCTATTTTGCAATTGCAAGATTTCGTAAAAGCCAAAACTATCAGAATTGTAAGGCCATGAAAAAAAGTCCTGGAGATAACTCATGAAATGTAAGTTGATAGCCTGTTTAATTTTCCTTACTTCCCTTCTCCAAGCACATCCTAACCAATATCTTTATGATCAGAATAAACAACCGATCTTTGTCAAAGTACCTATTCATCATATACTCATTAAAGAACTTAAACCACTAGTCGATTTTCCTATTCTTATAGATGAAACAGGCCCTTTTTTTGCATCTATGGTTTTATTTAAGCATTGGATTTGTCCTTATTGTGGAATCCTTAATCCTGTTGAAACAAGCGATTGTATTGGACAAAATTGCCCGAATTTTAGAAAAACCTGATGAATAATCCTATCGCTTTTATTCTTTGTAAACCTGATTTTCTTTTAAGGGGCCTGCTCCACAAGTTCTTGTCATATTTGGAAGAAAAAGATTTTTATATCTGTGAATTTCTCTGTGCCAGGGTTACTCCTGACCATTTCCGTCTCATGTATACTAATCATTTTCGTTACGATGTTGATGATTGGCATCATAATCAAAAACTCTACGATTTTGGACCCGCTTTAGGCTTGCTTCTAGTTAATTATAAAGTGACATCTGCTTTAGAAAAATTAAATCAATTGAAAGGAGCTGCTTTACCTAAAAATCGAACTACTGACTCTATACGTTATTTATTTGGATCTAAATCAAGGTTGCTGAATCTTTTACATGTTCCCGATCAATTAGAACAATCTTATAAAGAATCTCGGAATTGGTTTAGTCTAAATAAATGGAAAGATCAAAGTCATCATATTAGCAAAGAAGAGGTTTTAAAGGAGATTCATAAAAATGGCTATTATAGTAATGAGTCTTTAGACCCAGAATACACCTATCTTAAAGCAAAGATACGACTGATGCATTCTTTCCAAAAAAGGAGCGTTCTTTCACCTAATTCTTATATGTACATACAAAATCTCAAACAGTTTTACTTCAATTGGGCTGAAGAAGTTGCTATAAGTCCTCTATCCAATGGAATCGAAGGAACAATCCTACCCTCCTGGTATAAAAAAGAACAAAACCATTTACAAGCACTTCAGAACCAAAAATCGCTACCTCGCTCTATCTTAAATGCAATTAATCTTCTTTTGTTACTTCACAAGCAACCTAAGTTCGCCTCTAACTTTTTTTGGGTAATTGAAGAATGGAATGTTTTTATTGACGACTTTGAGCGTTATCTGATTGCATCTAGATTAAAATACGTATAAAACGTTTATAGTTTTCCTACTAACCACTTTCCATTTCTATTGAGTGAAAACCGAACGGGAAGACAATTGTCAATAATCCATTCGTGCTGATCAATGCTCAAAAGACAACACAAAACCCAATGAATACCACCATGCGCAACAATAAGAATAGGGTCTGAAAAAGCAAGAGCCTGATTTACTCCTCTTTTTACCTTTTCTATAAAAGAATTGATATTTCTTTTAAGAGGCAAAGAAGAAAAATTTTTGAAGCAGATAATTTCATTCCATATCTGAATAGAGCATTCAGTTAGATCATCAATAGTTTGGAAATCTGAATGTAGGCTTAGAGAAAGAATGTTTGCAGTTTCTTGTGCTCTCCTTAAAGGGCTTGAACATATAGTTTTAATTTGTAACTCAGAAACAACCGATTTAAGGGCATATGCCTGACCTCTTCCTATATTATTTAAGGGCATGTTTTCATCTTGACTTGAGTTCAAATTAGCTTTATTGTGATCTGTTTGCCCATGTCGTACAAAATAAAACTCTTTTTTCAAAATCATCTGCGCTACTTAATATTTTTAATGAGATTGACAGAAAGTGGCTTGATTACCGAATTTTCAACTAAAGTTTTATAATGTTCATAACGATTCTTATAAAGATAATGAGTTAGTTTTGCTGGAATCACCTCAGATACATCAATCTCCATTTCATATAAAAGATTATTAAGTCTTTTTTTAGCTTCTTTTACTTGATCTACGCTCGAAACCAAGAGTTCTAACTTTGCAACACGGCATATCGAATTCGCAAAAAGAGCAGCTTCTCTTAAGGGGTAGCTTTTAGGGATGGGGATTAAACGGTT
>CBEWFH010000092.1:0-5347 GCA_965555895.1 uncultured Simkaniaceae bacterium | reverse complement strand
GGATGGAGTTTTATTGTTGAGCTTTTAGTAAAAAAAATTCCCCATAGTGTGGGGGTAATTCTTTTCGCAGCAATTTTTGGAGCTTTTGTTTACTTGGGAACTCGAGCTGTTGATAGGGTGAATTTTCTCCTCATGATTGGACTAGGGGGGAGTTATTTGATTTTTATTATTTTAGGAGCTGGAGAAGTAAAATTTGAATTTCTTAAAAGGGTACGATGGTTTTTTGCTGTAATGGCCCTCCCGGTGATGTTTACCTCTTTTAGTTATCAAGGGATTATCCCAAGCTTAACGACCTATTTAGAGCGCCATCCCAAGATGGTTCGCTTTGCAATTTTAGTGGGGACATCTCTTCCTTTTATTGCTTATATTATCTGGGAGTATTTGATGTTAGGACTTGTCACTACGGAAGGGCCACACGGTCTTTTACAGGCGGAGGCAATGGGCTATACTGCTGTCGAACCCCTAAAGTATGTATTTCCAAACTCGCCAATTTTCTTAACAGGGCAGTTTTTTAGCTTTTTTGCTTTGACGACCTCATTTTTAGGAGTGACTCTTGCTCTTTTAGATTTTTTATCTGATGGACTTCAAATGGCAAAGGTGGGTTGGAAAAAGTTTCTCCTTTGCGCCATTGTTTATGTTCCCCCAGTGGTCATTGCGATAATAAATCCGAATATTTTTTTACGAGCCCTTGGTTATGCAGGAGGGATTGGGTGCGCGCTCTTACTCGGACTCCTTCCTATTTTAATGGTATGGGTAGGGCGCTATCATAAGGATTACTCAGATATAAATAGACAACTGCCTGGAGGGAAAGTGCTCCTTTCATTCTTGGGAGTATTCGTTATTTTTGAGCTTGTTATTGAACTCACCAAGGAGCTTATTAGATGACTTGTCCTTGTGGTAGTGGGAAAAAGTTGACCTCATCCCCCTATGTAGAAGGAAAGGAAGCTCCTCCCACTCCTGAAGCATTGATGCGTTCCAGGTATACCGCTTACACCCAGGAGAACCTTGACTATATCGAGAAAACAATGAGAGGGGAGGCCCTCGATCGTTTCAAAAAATTAGTTGGTGAGAGAAATGCCAAGAAAACAGAGTGGCTTAAGCTCGATGTCCTCTTTAGCAAAGAAGAAGGAGATAAAGGGACTGTCCAATTTATCGCTACTTTTCGCATTGCTGGAGAAGAGCATCTCATGCATGAAATCAGCTCTTTTGAGAAAGTTGATGAGAAGTGGTATTACACGAAAGGAATTCTGAGTTGAGCTTTAGAAACTCTTTCTTCCAATAATAGTGATCGAGAAGCCCTTTGGTTTCATACCCTAAAATAGTGTGGGCAATATAAAGGGCCTCCACTGAAGCAAGCCCTCTTTCTGGATCAGAACAGTCGGTTTGTTTCCTGGGGTAAGCTGTCCGAAATTCAGGGGGAAGGCTCCGACGGATCCATTTTTCAGGGTAAGGGAGTTGTCTTGACATAACAGCAGCATAGTTCCAGGTGCCATCAATGAAGAAAAGTCTCCTCCCATGATCCTCTTCCGTTAAGGGGGGAGCCTCTAGATCAAGGATGATTGTATTTTCAAGAAAGGGGATCGGATCGATACGATAGGTAAGAAAGTGGAGATCCTCCCTAGGTTCAAGTCCGCTGAGGCTACACTTTTTCAAGTTTTCCTTGCGGTGGCGGAGAATAGTTGTGGGCAGAAATCTCTTCATTTTTTATACAGTGAGTATATCATTTAATAAAATTATAGGGCAGTCATGAAATATCTCCTTTCCTTTCTCTTCCTCTTAACTCCTCTCCTTGCCTCTCCCCATGTCACTGAAGATTTTTCAAAGGGGAAGGATTTAGCGCAAGGGCACAACCTTCCGATGGCCCTTCTCTTTACTGGCTCGGATTGGTCAGAGCCCTCAAAAAAACTTATTGCAGAGGTTTTTGAGAAGAACCTCTCCTCACAGCTCGTAATTGTTCAGATAGATTTTCCAGAACTCAATACTCAAAATGAAGTGATTTTATCGCAGAACCATGACCTAAAAGAAAAATTTCAGATCGAAAACTTTCCTACAGTTATCCTCCTTGATGAGGAGCAAAATGAGATCACCCGATTGGGCTATCCGATCAATGGAGTTGAGGATTTTACATCCCGTCTAAAAGAAGTAGGGAGGCGGTATTTTCTCCTTCAAAAACGATTTAAAGAGGCTAAGCGAAAAAAAGCTTCCGGGGAGCTAAAGATTTGCTTTAACGATGCAAAGGGGATGGGTGCAGAAACCTTGGCAAATGCCATTCTTGACTTTGGCTACATGGACTCTCCCGATCTTATGCTTGAAAAATATATCACCCTTCTAGGAACCGAAGAGGGAAATGAGCTCCGAAAATCCCTTGAAAAAGTGGAAAGTAGAGAGATCCAGTCCCGTCTTGCTTTATTGGATTTTCAAGAAAATGATTCTCCTGATCCCCTGGAACATTATATTACAAAATTTGGAGAAAAAAGTGGGGATCATTGCTGGAAAATCCATATGATTCTCTCTGAATTTTTAATGGATCAGGGTAAACAAGAAGAAGCGCTTGAACATGCGCAGGTCTCTTATCGATATGCTCCACCCGAAGAGAGGGAGACTATTTCCAAGATGTTACCTTAAGGATATCCTTAGGGATTTCAAAAAGGAAGCGAGAGGGGTTGCAGCTCACCATTTTGCCATGCTGGGGTCTACTTCGTGACATACTGAGGCAAAGGGCTTCCATCGCTCTTGTGATTGCCACATAGAGAAGGCGTCGCTCTTCTTCGATCCCCTCCTTTGTTTGACTCTTTATATGGGGGATAAGATGGTCTTCAAGACCTACCAAGAAAACAGCAGGAAACTCAAGCCCTTTTGCACTATGAAAAGTCATGAGGTTAAGCTTATCTTCCCCAAAAAGGTCCTTCTTATCATATTTTCTATTGTCAAGCATTGTAGATGAGAGAAAATCGTGGAGGGAGGGATTTTCTCCTTTTTCGTAGGTTTGGAGAGCTGAGATGCAGGCTTGAACATTTTCCCACTTAAGTTCCCGCATCTTATCACTTTTTACTTCAGTGAAAATCGAATCTTTGTAATTGATCTTTTCAATCAGCCACTTAAGCCCTTCAGAAAGGGATGCTGTCTCAAACTTTTTCACCATCTCTTGATAGAGGATCATAAAGTTTGCAATTCCTTGCTTTCCGCGAGATGTTAGTTCAAGCTCTGGATAGGCATTTAAGGCGATTTTTTTTATGACATTAAGGAGGGGAAGCTTTTCCTTCCTATTGAATTGAGTAATCGTATCGAGGGTTTTATCAGAAATTCCTCGGCGGGGATAGTTGATAACTCTAAGGAGAGCTTCTTGATCTTTAGGGTTAGAGATGATTCGAAGATAAGCGATTAGATCTTTTACTTCGCTCCTTTCGAAAAACCCCATCCCTCCAAAGACTTGATAGGGGATTCCACGAACCCACTGCTCCCCATTTCTCCAAACCGTTTGCATGAGAGAAATTTCAAAAGGACGGGCAAGATTATTTGAACGGTAAAGAATTGCCATCTCTTTCCAACGGTAGTTTTTTTCCTCTTTGAATTTTAGCATCCGCTGAATGACTGCCTTCACTTCATCTTGCTCTGTTGGAGCATTAAAAATTTCAAGAGTTTCTCCTTCCCCAACATTTGTTTGAAGAACTTTGTCATGGCGGTGAACGTTATTTCGGATCAGAGCATTGGCAGCACTTAAAATATGGGAGGTAGAGCGGTAGTTTTGCTCGAGTTTGATCGTCGTTTCTGCAGGAAAGTTTAAAATGTGTTCAATTTCTGCCCCTCTCCAAGTATAGATCGATTGGTCATCATCTCCGACAACGCAGAGATTTCTCCATTTTTTTGAAAGAAGAGAGGCTAATCGATACTGAATTGGGTTGGTATCTTGGTATTCATCGATCATGATATAGCGGAACTGCTCTTGATATTTTTCAAGTACTTCGGGGAAAGTTTCAAAAAGCTCAACAGTCAGAGTCAATAGGCTATCAAAATCAAGGGCATTATAAGCACGCATCGCAATGCGCAGGGCTTCATAAACCTCTTTAATAAATGCATCTTGCTTGGGGTCACTCCTTTTAGGAAGAGCATCACGACTCAGCCCTTTACTTTTTAAGTAAGAAATCGCAACGATGATTGGTTCCAATGAAAGCTCTTTACCGTCATAGATTTCTGAGGCGACCTGCATAATAAGGCGGCGCATATCTTTTTCATCATAGAGAGTGAATTTAGGGGTAAAACCAAGGCGGTGGATCTCTGTGCGAAGAATCTTCATGCAAAAACTATGAAAAGTAGAAAGGATGACCTCTTTTGCATCTTGAGTCCGGACAAGTTTTGCAATCCTGTCCCTCATCTCAGAGGCCGCTTTATTAGTAAAGGTGAGTCCTAAAATAGATGAAGGGGAGATGTTTTTCTCACGAATAAGGTAGGCAATTCGATGAACGAGGACACGCGTTTTACCACTTCCTGCTCCGGCAAGGATGAGAACTAGTCCCTCAGTGGTGATAACAGCCTTTTGCTGATTCGGATTCAGCTTTAAACCCAAATGACTATCTATGAGCTTTCATCTCTTAAATCTGAAAAAAAATCGAAAATCATCTAAATTCTCCTAGGTCGTTATTTGTGTTTCGCCACAGATTGATATCAATTGCTTTAGTTCTGTTTCTATTTCTTCCGGCGTCAAATCCCGGTATCCATCCTTAGGATGAATATTTAAAACTAATCCTTTAGGAAGGGTGGGATAAAGTTTTCGAAAAGCTTCCCTAACCACTCGCTTAAAACGGTTCCGATCATGGGCTTTTCCCCACTTCTTTGTAATGGTAATTCCGAGTTTTGGGGGTGACTTAGGATCGGTTACGTGAAAAATTATCAAGCTATTTCCCACATATCTTCTTCCCTCCTGGTAGACAGCACGGAAATCACGCCGCGTTAGGAGCCTTTGAAATCGTGAAAAATTTAAACCCAAATGACTACCTATAAGCATTTAATCGAAAACTGTCGAAACATTCATAAGTCGTTACTGGAGTTTTAATCTCACGATGCTGCTAGGTACTTTCGCCCTTTGCGTCGCTTTCGGTTAATTAGCCTTCTTCCACTAACAGTTTTCATTCGAGAGCGAAAACCATGGGTTTTTGCGCGTCGGCGCTTACTAGGTTGAAATGTACGTTTCATCTTTCGTTAACTCATTATTTTACAAACTATGAACCATGTTACACGAGACCCTAAAAATCTTCAACACCATTTTAGTTTTTGTAAGCGCAACGTGATAATGGAGTAAACTCCGCAATGCTAAAATGTCGTCTTTTTAGAAACTTTTCCCAGGAGGTAA
>CBEWFH010000091.1:0-5354 GCA_965555895.1 uncultured Simkaniaceae bacterium | reverse complement strand
TTAGCCAGCTTAGTAGAGGGGTGGCTAATGTCGCACTTCAGAGTTGAATCGGCGAGGGGAAATAGAACATTTTTATTGATTACTGTATCCATATTAACCTTTTTGAGGGGTGATGATTTTTAATGATGAGGGGAGAATCCTGATATAGACATCCCCGTGGGCTTCCATAGGCTCGCCATCTATGTGGAGAGTATGAAGGGGCTTTTTCAGGATCACTTCTTGGCACCGGTAAGACTCGGTATACTTTGAGTCTTCGAGGTGTTTCGTAAAGAGATCGTGGACAAGTTTCGGTGCGGCATGGGGGGGGAATTCTTTCCAGATAATGACATCGAGATAGCCATCATCAATTTTTGCATGGGGAGCGATAAAGGCGTTGTTTCCATATTGGTTTGAGTTAGCAAAGCAGATGAGGAACGCTTTTTTATGTAGGGGCTTCCCATCGATGATGAGGTCATAGTTTTGGGGTTTGTAGAGGGGGAGTTCGGAAAGGACAACAAAGAGGTAAGAGGCAAGACCTCTACTATCAAGATTAGAAAAGGCTAGACTAACATCTGCATCAAATCCAATTCCCGCAACTCCAAGGTAGGATTTATCATTAATCTTAACCGTATCAATCCATTGGTCATGCATCTCATTGATCACTTGGATCGCTTTTGCCGGGTCACTTGGGATGTCAAAATGGCGGGCAAATCCATTTCCTGAGCCGGTGGGGATCACTGCAAGAGCACTTTTTGAGCCGATGATCCCTTGTGCAACTTCATTGACCGAACCATCGCCACCAACAGCAACAATGATGTGAGCTCCCTCTTTTGCAACTTGGGCACTTAGCTCCGTTGCATGATTGGGCCTCTTTGTATAAAGGACCTGATAGTCGAACTCTTTCCTATCGAGATTTCTCTTAATGATCCTTTCAATCTTCCGTTGTTTACCGATTCCTGAGATAGGGTTAACGATGAAGCATACCTTTTTCTTTGCTTCTAACGAAGAGGCGCAAGCGAGAAAGATAAAGAATAACTTTAAAACCCATTTCATAATGGAGCTACTATATTCGAATAGAAAATAGTAGACAAGCGAGGAAGCCCCACATAAGATACTTTTTTATGGAAACAACTGATCCTCACCATACTTTAGGTCTTCATGAAGATGGAAAACTGATCCGTCTCTACGCTCCTGGAAAAAAAGAGATAAAGCTCGAGGTTCTAGGGAAAGAGGTGAAAGGAAATCTTTCTATGGAGGGAATTTTTGAATATTGCCCTCTAGAAAAAATCACCCCTAAAGATTATAGAGTCACTCATCCCAGCGGCCTTGTTGCTTATGATCCTTATTCTTTTTTGCCAACTTTTACCAGAGAGGATGAAGAGCTCTTTGGAAAGGGAAAACATTGGAAAATCAATGAAGTTATGGGGGGGAGACTTTGTACTCATCAAGAGGTTCAAGGGGTTAAGTTTTCGGTCTGGGCCCCTTGTGCAGAAAGGGTTTCTCTTGTAGGAGACTTTAATGAATGGAATACAGAGAAAAATCCAATGCGTTTAATGGGATTATCGGGGGTTTGGGAACTTTTTATTCCTGGCTTGGAGGAAGGTGAGAAGTATAAATTTGCTATCTATACCTTGGAAGGAGGAGTCGGTTTGAAAGCCGACCCCTATGCCTATCAAGGAGAAATGCGCCCTAATACTGCTTCGGTTGTCACTTCCATCGATCGCCCTGAGTGGTCTGATCAGGAGTGGATGGAAAAGAGGAAGAACTGTCTCTATGAGCCCCTAAATATCTACGAAATCCATTTGGCATCATGGAAGGAAGGGGAAGGGGAGTTTATAGGATATCGAGAGGTCGCCCCAATTCTCACAAAATATGTGAAAAAAATGGGATATACCCATGTTGAGTTTCTCCCCGTGATGGGACATCCCCTTGATGAGTCTTGGGGATATCAGGTGACAGGTTTTTATGCTATTTCAAGGCGTTATGGGTCAATCGAAGACTTTCAGTATTTTGTAGATTATCTCCACCGAAATGGTATTGGGATTATTTTTGATTGGGTTCCAGGGCATTTCCCAACCGATGACCACTCCATTGCTCAGTTTGATGGAACCTATCTTTATGAACATAAAGATCCAAAGAAAGGGTTTCACCCTCAGTGGAATACCCATATCTTTAACTTTGGGCGCCATGAAGTTTCAAACTTTTTGATAGGAAGTGCCCTTTTCTATCTCGATAAGATGCATATCGATGGCCTTCGCGTTGATGCTGTTTCTTCCATTGTCTATCTCGATTTTGGGAGAAAAGAGGGAGAATGGATCCCCAATGAAGAAGGGGGAAGAGAAAATAAAGAAGGGATTACGTTTTTAGGAGAGCTCAATCAAAAAGTGCACGAGTTTTTCCCCTCGGCATTGATGATTGCCGAAGAGTCTCATTCTTTTCCAAGAATTACCGATCCTAAGGGATTGGGTTTTGATCTAAGGTGGGATTTAGGATGGATGAATGACACTCTTAAATATTTTGAGGCAAAGCATGAATACCGGAGCAATTTTCAAAAAAATCTCGTCCATGAAATGAGTTTTTTTTATGATGAAAATCACCTCCTTCCCCTTTCTCATGACGAAGTTGTACATGAGAAAAAGAGTCTCCTTTCAAAAATGCCTGGAAATGAATGGGAGAAGTTCGCGAACCTCAGACTCCTTTTTAGTTATATGATCTGCCACCCCGGAAAAAAACTCCTCTTTATGGGAGGAGAAATTGGGCAGTGGCACGAGTGGAATTGTAAGGAAGATCTTCATTGGGATGTCCTTACTATGCCCCACCACCAAAAACTCCAAGAATGTGTAGCTGCGCTCAATCACTTTTATCTTTCACATCCCTCCCTTTTTTCAGAGGATTTTTCTAAAAAGGGTTTTGAGTGGGTGGCTACCTCTGATGATACCCACGGCATCCTTTCCTATTTACGGAAAGGAAAAGAAGAAAGACTCCTTTGCATCCACCATTTTTCTCCTGAAGAACTTGAGAACTACCTAATCCCTCTAAAAAAATGTGTGAATCCAAAAGAATTTTTTTCTACCGATTCAAAAGAATATGGGGGCTATGGCATAATGAATAGGGAAATAAAGGTCGAAAAAGATGGAATTCGGCTCAACATACCCCCTTTATCAACCCTAATTATTCAAGTATGACAACTCTTGAAAAGTATTTACAGCTCCTTAAAGAGATCAAAAAACACAATGATCTCTACTTTCAAAAATCGGAGCCAGAGATTACCGATTATGAATATGATCTTCTTGTAAAAGAAGTTGAAAAAATTGAAAGTAACCGTCCCGATTGGGTTCCCGATGATACCCCAACACGTCGTGTTGGCGAGATGCCAACCAGAGGGTTTGTTCAAGTTAAACATGAGCATCCCATGCTCTCTCTCAGTAATACTTACTCGAAAGAAGAGGTTGCCGATTTCATCAAGCGGGTCGATAAAATCCTTGAAGGTCGAGAAGTTGAATACTGCGTGGAGCTCAAGATGGACGGGGTTGCCATGTCTCTCAAATATGAAGAGGGAAAGTTGTTTCGTGGAGTAACGCGGGGAGATGGGAAAAAGGGTGACGATATCACTGCAAACGTTAAAACCATTCGATCGATTCCCCACGAGCTTAAAGAGAAAGTCTCGATAGAAGTGCGTGGAGAGGTTTTTATCCCTAAGAAGGACTTTATTGAGATGAATCTTGAACGGGAAGAGGAAGGAGATCTTACGTGGGCAAATCCGCGGAATGCAGCAGCAGGATCGCTCAAACTTTTAGACTCAAAAGAAGTAGCTAAACGGAAGCTCGACATCGCTTGTTATAACGCAATTTGCCCCCACCTTGAAAAACAATCAGAAATCCATACCTACCTAAAAAAGTTAGGGCTTCCCTCTGGATCTGAAAAACATTTTAAAGTATGCAAAACAGTCGATGAAATTTTTGCTTTTGCCGATAGCGTAGAAAAAATCAGGGGCGATCTTCCCTTTGAAATCGATGGGATTGTTATTAAAGTGGACCTTCTTCGCTATCACGATATGATGGGAGCAACAGCAAAAAGCCCTCGATGGGCAGCGGCTTATAAATTTGCCCCAGAGCAGGTGGAAACGATCATCGAAAGGATCTCTGTTCAAGTAGGGCGCACAGGTGTTTTAACTCCCGTAGCCGATCTAAAACCGGTCTCGCTTGCGGGGAGTACCATTTCCCGCGCCACCCTCCACAATGAAGAAGAAGTAGCACGCAAAGATATTCGAGAAGGGGACACTGTTATCATCGAAAAAGGGGGAGATGTAATCCCTAAGGTAGTTCAGGTAATTATCTCTAAGCGAGGAGCAAATTCAAAACCATGGGCCATGCCAGAAACTTGTCCTATTTGTGAAACAGCAGTCATTCGAAAAGAGGGGGAAGTTGCTGTTCGGTGCCCAAACCGGACAGGTTGTGGGGGGCAAAATTTGCGCCGCCTTTCCTTCTTTGCAAGCAAAAATGCGATGGATATCGATCACCTAGGTCCTGAAATAATAAAAAAGCTCGTCGAGGGTAGTTTTGTCACTCATCTTTCCGATCTTTATAGACTTACCGAAGAAGAACTTTCTCAGCTCGAAGGATTCAAAGAAAGATCGATTGAAAATCTATTGAAAAGCATTGAAAAATCAAAAAAGACTACCCTCGCCCGGTTTATCTTTGCCATTGGAATTCCTTACGTTGGACAGGGAACAGCAGAGCTCCTTGCAGATGCTGCCGGAAGTATGGAAAAACTCGGAGAACTGTCTGAAGAAGAGTTATGTGATATCGATGGGGTGGGGGATAAAGTAGCAACATCGATTGTCGAATTTTTAGGAGATCCAGCGCACCAAAAAGAGATCGATGATCTCCTCGATCTTGGGGTGACACCAACTGCTCAGCACAAAAAAATTGCAGGACACCCCTTTGCAGAAAAGTCCTTTGTTCTCACAGGCTCTTTGGAAGAGCTTACCCGAAGTGAAGCGGGAGCTCTCATTAAAGAGAGAGGTGGAAAGGTGAGTGGGAGCGTCAGCAAAAAAACCGACTTTGTCTTGGTGGGGGATGACCCAGGCTCTAAGTATGACAAAGCAAAAGATCTTGGCATCGAAATTCTTGACGAAGCAGCTTTTCAAAAAATGCTTTAACGCGCTATGATAGCTCTAAAATCAATAGAGGTTATTATGCTTAAAGTCATTCTTGGTGGAATAATTGGGGCAGCTATTGCCTTTGCTTGGTCCTTTGTTTCTTGGGCCGTTCTCCCTTGGCACGACATGGCCATGAATAAATTTACCAATCAAGAATTTGGGCACTGGTAGCTTCGCGGGGGGGTAGCTAGTTAAACCCTAAATAATGCGGCAT
>CBEWFH010000090.1:0-5530 GCA_965555895.1 uncultured Simkaniaceae bacterium | reverse complement strand
AGACGACATTTTAGCATTGCGGAGTTTACGACATTATCACGTTGCGCTTACAGTGGAATCTTTAGTTTTGAAAAAAAACTCTGATGTTGGTACAGTAGGCGATTCTATGTGTGCGGGTGTAGCTCAGTGGTAGAGCGTCACGTTGCCAACGTGAGGGTCGTGAGTTCGAATCTCATCACCCGCTATTTTTTATTTCAAAATTGATCAGGACATATGGTAGAACAAAAAGAAACACCGCAAGAGTTTAAATCAGACGCAGTCACCTTCACCGTCGAGCGTAAGCCAGAGTGTATGGTTGAGTATAAAGTAAAAACTTCAGCCGAAGTCGTTAAAAAAGCGCACAAAGAAGCGATAAAATCTGTCTCAAAAGAGATTTCCCTCCCAGGATTTCGGAAAGGACGAGCTCCCGATCACCTGATTGCTAAAAAATTTGCTGAGCCTGTGAACGAACGGTGGCAAAAATCTATTGCAGACGAAGCCTTCCGAGAATGTCAAAAACTTGCTCATACCCCCCTTCTTAGCAGCGATGCTCAGATTAGCTTCAATATCGATAAACATTCGATTGAAGAGGGTGCTGAGATGATTTACACCTTTGAAACTGAACCTGTTGTTCCTGAAATTAGTCTGACGAATATTGAGATTGAAGAGGTCAAAAGAGATAACATCGATGCAAAAAGGCTTGAAGAAACCCTAGCTGATATCCAAACTTACTTTGCAGAGTGGAGGAAAATTTCCGATAGACAAATAAAAGAAGGTGACTACGCGGTCATTGATGTCGACATTATCGAACAAGATCCCCCACAAAAAGCGCTAACAAATGCCCGCTTCGAAGTCAAGAAAGAGAAGATGGCAAATTGGATGCATGATATGGTCGTTGGAATGAAAATTGGAGAGGGCAAGGAAGGGATCAGCGCTCCAGATGCTGATGCTTCTATGGCTGACAAAGAGGCAACACCCCCTAAAAAAATTCGCCTGACACTGCGAGGCATTGAAATGCCCAAATATCCACCAATCGATGATGCTTTAGCCCAAAAGATGGGAGCCAAAGATGCAAAAGAAATGAGTGAAAACCTCGAAAAACTCCTCAATAAGCAAGCCGATGAGCATATTCAAAAAGAATACCGCAAGCAAATGAGCAATTTTCTTCTTGAAACCTACAAATTTGAACTTCCTAAAACCCTCCTTCAAAAAGAGACACAGTTCCGTATTAAGCAACTCGTTCAAGACCCATCGTTCCAACAAAAACTTATGGGGATGAATGAAGAGGAGAGAAAAGCGGCGATAAAAGATCTCGAAGCTCAGGGAGAAAAAGCGGTCCGCCTCTTTTATATCTCTCGAAAAATCATCCAGGAACAAAAGATCCAAATCTCTCCAAGTGAAGTCCATCAAGGAGTGAAGACACCTTTAGAGGCAATGTTTAACGATGGGTCTGACCATTATACCGCGAAAGAACAGTCTCAAGAACAAAAAGCAATTGCAACATCACGGCTTATCTTAAACAAAGCGGAAGACTTCCTCATTTCAAAAGCGAAAGTGGTTCCTTCAAAGCCAAAGAAGAAAGCTGCAACTCCTAAAAAAGTTGAAGAAGAAAAACCGGAAAAAAAAGTTGCTGCACCTAAAAAAGCAGCTCCTAAAAAACCGGCAGCAAAGAAAACTACAGCAGCAAAAGAAGTTGCCAAAAAAAAGAAATCAACGAAGAATACTTGACCTGAAGCTCCCATGCCCCTTATAAAAAGAGAAACCGTTAATTTAAGGAAGCACCTATGACTGTAATCCCCTATGTTATTGAAGATACCGGGCGCGGCGAGCGTTCTATGGATATCTATTCCCGTCTCTTAAAAGACCGGATTATCTTTATTGGAACCGAGATCAACGATCAGGTCGCTAACGCCGTTGTCGCACAGCTTATTTTCCTAAAAGCCGATGATCCGAAGAAAGATATTAGTATCTATATTAACTCTCCCGGTGGGTCGGTCACTGCTGGATTTGCTATTTATGACACCATGCGTTTCCTTAGCCTCGATATCAATACCTATTGCATTGGGCAAGCAGCATCTTTTGGTGCTCTTATCCTTTGTGCTGGAACGAAAGGGAAACGGTATGCTCTTCCTAACAGCCGGATCATGATTCATCAACCCTACGGTGGAATTACAGGATCCTCTGCAGATATTCGTATCCAAGCGAAAGAAATCTTAAGAATGAAAAAATCCATTTCTGAAATTATTGCAGAACATACTGGGCAGCCCCTAGAAAAAGTCTTAGAAGATTCCGATCGCGATTTCTTCATGAGCGCCGAAGAGGCAGTGAAATATGGGCTAATTGATAGTGTAGTGGCACCGAGCAAAGGAACAAAAGATAAATGAGTAAACCTCCAACTGGATCGCAAGAAATGGCCGCCTGTTCCTTTTGTGGCCGCACCGAAGAAGCCGTTGAAAAACTCGTTTCAGGCCCAAACGCTTTCATTTGTGATAAGTGTGTCCGTCTTTGCATGGATATTGTCGAAAAAAAAGCGGTCAAACATGAGATCAAACTCTTAAAGCCAAAAGAAATCAAGGTGCGCCTCGATGAATACATCATCGGACAAGAAAAAGCAAAAAAGACCATCTCTGTTGCTGTCTATAACCACTATAAAAGGATCCGCTCTCTCTCAAAAGATTCGAAAGAGGTCCAATACAACAAATCAAATGTCCTCCTTCTTGGCCCCACCGGTTCAGGAAAAACCCTTATTGCAAGGACCCTTGCAGATGTCCTTGATGTACCCTTTGCAATTGCCGATGCCACAACCCTAACCGAAGCTGGCTATGTAGGAGAGGACGTTGAAAACATCATCCTTCGCCTGGTTCAAAATGCCGATTATGATATTGCCCGCGCCGAGCAAGGAATTATCTACGTTGATGAGATCGATAAGATCCGTAAAACAACCGGTAATGTCTCCATTACTCGCGATGTCTCAGGCGAAGGGGTCCAACAATCCCTCCTAAAAATCGTTGAAGGAACCATTGCCAGTGTCCCACCAAAAGGGGGACGGAAACATCCGAACCAAGAATATATCAAGATCAACACCGAAAACATCCTCTTTATTGTCGGCGGAGCTTTTGTCAACCTCGATAAAATCGTCGCTAAAAGGCTCGGAAAAGGGGTGATTGGCTTCGATACAAAACAGCAAGACCGCTCCTTCGATGCCACAGAGACCAACTACCTCCTCTCAAAAATTGAGACTGAAGATCTCATTAAATTCGGTCTGATTCCTGAGTTTGTTGGCCGTTTCAATAGCCTTGCCAACTGTAATGAACTCACCCTCGAAGACCTCGTAGAAATCCTTGTAAAGCCTAAAAATGCAATTATTGAGCAATATATTGCCCTCTTTGCAGAAGATGGTGTAGAGCTCACCTTTACCGATGATGCCCTCAAAGCTGTTGCTGAAAAAGCAAAGAAATCAGATACCGGTGCCCGAGCACTTCGGATGATTGTTGAAACACTTCTAATGGATCTTATGTATGAAATCCCTTCTGATCCTACTATCAAACAGGTGATTATCGAAGAAGGATGTGTGAATGACGACAAACCTCCTGTCATCAAACCCTCTAAAGAAGAAGCTGGTTAAGCACGTCTTGCTACTTGAGGTGCCCTAGCTTGCATCGTTGCTGAAAAATTCTCCTTCAACAAAAGGATCATCAACTTTAGCAGGAGTCACCCTACAATTGACTGAATTGATTGGGCGAGTTGATTTGTCTTGAAACTCCTCAAAACTCGATTTTAAAATACCTCGAAGGAAAGGACTTTCACGGCGATAGCCTCTAGCGCCGCCGAAGTTTATCCCTAAACTTGTCGAAATAATGAACTCAAGCCCTCTTGATTCTTTAGCAATTCCATTAGCTTTGCGCCTTTCAATCATTTGAATATGGCGCAATTGTGAAGGATCTGATGAAGGCAATTCTCCGATCTGATGGATCAAAGAAGCTACATCTGTTTGAACTTGCTCGTCAATTTCCTGAGGCTTAATGTTAAATTTTCTAAGAAAGAGCCAATTACGGGAACGAACGCGATTATTTTCAGTCACCATTGCTCCAAAGTCATCTGCTGCAGCATTAGCAACCTTATCAATATGATCGTTTCTTTTAACATCTGCTCCTCGGACATCATCTGGACTAACACCGTTAAATCGCCTTTGATCCTCTGGGATTTGCTGAAGAAGCTCTTTTCCTGTTTGAGCTCTTATAAACGTACCAATTTCACCAGAAATATCTTGAAAAAATTCACCTTGTAAATTACGTAAGGGTTCTTCAATACTAAAACTTCTGTTGAGTTCCAAGATCGCTAAGTTCCTAACCGTTATATTTGCCCCGCTAGAAAACTTTTTACTTTCGGGGCGCACTTCAGCTAGAACTTTTTGAAGCTCACCAATCTCACCATTTAGTTCCTTAATAGCTTCTTGATCCTCTGGATCTGACTTATTTTTCAAATTGAGTTCTGACTGTCTTTGTTGAATCGCATTTTCTAGATTTTTCACGAGAATCTCTTGAAGAAGGACTGCTTTTTTAATGTCAGTAAGTGCTGCAGCACCACTTGCTGTTAACTTATACTTATTTTTTTGTCCAAGTCGGGTTTCTGCATTTATATGCCCTAGGCTCAATAGTGTCGAAGTATAGAGTCCCTGCTGTTTATCTTTATGAAGAACTTTGTCAGCATAAGCACTCCTTTGTGAACCAAATGGAGCATGCCCTACTAAGTTTCCCTTATTTTCCGCTACAAAGGAGAACGCAAGCTTACCACCGGTTTCCGGCTCAATATGCTTTTTAATTTTTCGGTTGATTGCGCCGAGATCTTTGGATACTTTTTCAACACTATCGGTATCATGAGGCATTCCACGATCACGAAGAAGTTGCTTAATGCCCCCTCCATTTTCGATCGGATTCTCTGGATCTTCATCAAGACCCTTATCAAGAAGGTTATATCTCCCTTGAAGGACCCCCGAATCATTATAAACTTCGACCGAGTGACTATTAATGCTGTAGTTGACAACAGCCATAAGATAACCATCATGCTCTCCAAGACCTAATGCAAACTTAAGATTCATAAACTCTAGATCTAAATCCTTCTGCCGTGCTTCATCAGGAATAGGCTTTTTGTCGTCTTTATTTTCAGACTTCTTGGTCAAATCGACAGATCTTCCAATTCCACCACTCATCTTTGTCGAAAACCATAGAAGAGCCTTTCCACTCGCAAGCAATTTTGTCTGATCCAACTCTTCTTCCGGAACAGGAATATAGACATATCCCTGAGGCTTATTCAATACACCACGAACCACCCCATCTACCTTGTCATCTAGTCCCTCATAATCAGGACCAACTTGAACTCTAGAGACCAAATCAACAGGCGCTTTTGAATCTCTATCAAAAATTTCCTGTGAAACAAGGTCAACCCTTTTATTATCAGTAGTTAGTGGATCAGAGGACACATAACAACTATTATAATCTGCAGAATTTGTTGTTACTTTTTTCATTATTCTTCCTTCATTTCACTTAATTAT
>CBEWFH010000089.1:0-5730 GCA_965555895.1 uncultured Simkaniaceae bacterium | reverse complement strand
TGCACTGACAAGAAAGGCGCCATCCAGCGCTAAGTTGTTTAGAGGTAAAGCTCGCCTTATCGGTTTCTAAAATATCATCCCCACCTTTTACAACTTGAACACGACACTGTTTACAAGTGGCTTTCCCTCCACAAGGAGAGGGAATCGCAATTCCTTCCTCTGTTAGCGCCGCAAGGAGAGTCTTTCCTCCCTCTACCTCTTTAGTGAGCTCGGGATTCTCATTAATCTCAATCTTACAAGGAGCAGTACTCACCAATTTCTTCTTTGCAAAAAGAATCATCCCAGCAAGCAAAATACCGATAAAAGTAAAGCTAAGAATAGCGATGATACTTAACTCATACACGATACATCAAAGCTCTCATTTGTTTTCTCAAGTCATTAATTTCTAATTCAGCGAGCTCTATTTGCTTCGCATGTCCTTCATGAGAATTCTTAATCTCTCCCTTAAGTTTCTCAATCTCATTTTCAAATATATCCACCTCAGCGAGTTGCTTCTTTCTAAGCCGAGCAACCTCTAGCTGTAGCTCATAAATCGTCATCTCATCAGTCGAACGGATCTCGGTGTGCCCCTTTTCCATCTTTTGAACCCGCTTTGAATAAGAGGTCTCCTTCTTCTTGAGACTCTCTTGAAATTCAGTTTCGATCACACCAAGCTTCTCCTTAAACGTCCGAATACTTTGCTCTGCCTTTTCGATCTCCTCTAAATGGCCCCTCTTAATCTCTTGGATATCATTTTCATAAATTTCGCAAAGAGTTACAACCTCTTCTACATGAACCCTCTTCTTTTTTCGAAAAACGAAATAGAAAACAAAGACAATGATAAAGATACCTATCCCAAAAGCGACTAAGTCAACCCAATTTAGCTCCGTACTGACATATTGAATGGTCTTTTCAACCCACTCGGGCATTACCCATTCTTCTACCTGTGGTGATTGCTGTGCCATAATAAATTCCCCCTACCCTCTCCATACCAAAAGGGTTCCTCTTGCTGCAAATGAAAAAATAGATTACTCTATTGTCTCTTATGAAAGTGCAAAGAGAACACTGGGCATCACAATTTGGCTTTATCATGGCAGCCGCCGGGTCTGCCATTGGGCTCGGTAGCCTTTGGCGTTTCCCCTATATCGCTGGAGATAATGGGGGTGGAGCCTTTGTCCTTCTCTATATTATCTTCACCTTCTTTCTTGGTATCCCTATATTTATCGGTGAGCTCCTTATCGGAAGAAAAGCACAACGGAGCCCCATCTTTGCTTACCAAGAACTCTCAAATCAATCAAACAACTGGCGGATGGTTGGTTACCTCAACCTCCTCACAAGTTTTGTGATCCTCTCCTTCTATTGCGTCATTTCGGGCTGGTGCCTTAACTATGCCCTCATGTCC
This sequence comes from uncultured Simkaniaceae bacterium, assembly GCA_965555895.1. Lineage (GTDB taxonomy): Bacteria > Chlamydiota > Chlamydiia > Chlamydiales > Simkaniaceae > Neptunichlamydia. Next base: position 4,349 of record CBEWFH010000089.1, on the reverse strand, counting down.
CTTAACCAATTCACATTAGGAAAGACGCCTGCAGAAATCTGTGCCGTTTTCGATACCGTCTACACCTCATCCGATCTCAGTATTTTTTGGCTGATTATTTTTATCCTCCTCAATGTCGGCATCGTCTATAGCGGCATCCGGAAAGGGATCGAACATTGGAGTAAAATCCTCACCCCTGCCCTCCTCTTTATATTAATCGCCATGTTTATCTACGGCTTTACAATGCCCGGCTTTACAGCGGCAGTTAAATTTATCTTCTACCCCAATTTCGCAAAACTCACCCCTTCAGCCATTCTCAACGCCCTAGGGATGTCCTTCTTTACCCTCAGTGTCGGCCTTGGTATTATCGTAACGTATGGAAGTTATCTCAAATCGAGTGAAAACATCCCAAAAACCGCCTTCATCGTTGCGTTTATGACCGTTATGGTCTCTCTTATGGCAGCGATGGTTATTTTCCCTATCGTCTTCACCTTTAACTTTCCTCCCGAAGGAGGTCCCGGCCTCGTCTTTAGAACTATGCCGATCCTCTTTGCAAAACTTCCTGGCAGCCTTATCATCTCCACCGTTTTTTTCCTCCTCTTTGTCTTCACCGCCCTCACTTCCTCCATCTCCCTCTTCGAAGTCCTTGTCGCCAACCTTATGGAACTCTTCACATGGAAGCGGGCCCGCGCCGTCCTCACCTCCGCCCTCGGCGTCTTTATCTTTGGAATCCCTTCCGCCCTTGCCGGCTCCAAAGCTCTTTTCCCCAACTGGGAAAAAATCTACGGCAAAGACTTCTTCGATACAATGAATTATATCTCAGGATCGTGGATGATCCCCATCGCTGGGCTCCTAACAACACTCTTTATCGGCTATGTGATGAAAAAAGATCTGATACAAGATGAGTTTATGAAAGGGACGAAGATGGGTTACCTCTTTATTCCATGGTTCTTCACCATTCGGTACATTGCCCCGGTTGCAGTGACCATCATCATTCTTGAACAAGCCGGCATCCTAACCCTCTCCGCTCTCTTTGGTCTAACGAAATAAATCGTGTTGACAATGTTCTACAAAAAAATCGGAACCACTCTCTTACAACATGAAGCAAGTAGCCATGCTACTCCACAATAGACGATAGTGGAAGTTTTGGAAAATGGATTTGCCCATCTTTTCCCGTAAAACTTGTAATGATACTGATCAGGCGATTGCGATAAGCAACCAGCACTGCAGCAACTGCCAAAAGAAGGATCAAAGCAATATAATTGTCTTATCCACTTCATTATTAGAACTAGAAGGAGGTGTATGAGCAGAACCTATAGGAGTAGTATCAGGATTTCCATGGGTTACTGAATCTGTTCTTTTCTCTAATTCAGGAGATTTAGGAGGAGACTCAGCAAGAATCCCCTTTTAACTCACTTCCATTCGGTAAATCATATAGGAATAATTACCACTTAACATCTTTTCTGATCGACTCGTTGTAAGTTGGTCAGCACCTTGCATCGCAACTGCAAGAATTTGCGCCATCGCATTCTGATCAAAGGTACACTTCACATAAGCATTCGGATTTCCCTCATTGAACTCTGGATTCCCATGAGGATCGAAAAAGATATAATTCATACCAAATTGTGTAATTAAAATGATTAGTGCATAGGTCTTTTCCTGGTAGTCAATAATCGCACCAATCTTTGTTCTTTCACTTGTAAACATTCCTTCCAGCCGGGAAAGGTGCTTCGACCATAAGTCTTTCTTCTCAAAAAATTGACCCAAGAAAAACCCATCCGTTAATTCATCCGCATTTTTTTTAAAGACTCTTTCGGGATGAAAATCTATAAATTTTAGACCATCTTCCATAGAAATTTTATGAGAACTAAACACCTGCTGAAGAATAAAGCTCTCTCCAGAATTTTCACTATTTTCTTCTTTTATTGCCTCTGCTTGCTTTAGAAGGGCAAAGGAAAGTTCTTTTCCCATTTGAACAAACGAAGTTTTTTGTTCATTTTGAAGACCACATGCAAGTCTAAGGGGAAGAGCATTAAGCAACAAAGCTTGCGCGCAGCTCGTACAAGAACTACTACTCCCATCCGTATATTGACTTTCTCCTCCGTAAATAGTTCTGACTTGCTTATTATAAAATCGGTTGAGTAGACGTCCACAATCTACTGCTAGCAAATGCTCCGAATTACTCACAACAATCTCATTAAAAAGGACTAAGACTTCATGATAAAGTATTTCATCTTCATTTAATTTTTTTTCTTCTGCACGACTAATTGTATGATGAAGTTCCCCATAACGCCTACTAAAATCTTTTGATAGAATTCGTTCCATATTTGCCCCCAAAGGTTACTTTTTGAAGAAGTTTACTCTAATGGGGAATAAATGTCTTGCCATGAAGCGATTTTCCTATTAAAATGATCCTTTTTAAAGGAACTCAAGGAAAGTTTTTATGACCCAAGGCAAACTCAAGATCCATAGCGAAAATATCCTCCCGATTATCAAAAAATGGCTATACACCGACCGCGATATCTTTTTAAGAGAACTTGTCTCTAACGCATGCGATGCAATGAGCAAATTGAAGATTTTACGAGACCAGGGACAGTCCGATTTTAAAGATGAAGAGCTCCGGATCGATATCGAAATAGATAAAGAGGCAAAGGTCATTAAGATCATCGATACCGGCCTTGGGATGGATAGCGATGAGATTGAAAAGTACATTGCACAACTTGCCTTTTCGGGTGCTGAAGAGTTTGTTAAAAAATATCAAAACAAGGAGAAAGAAAGTGAAATTATTGGTCACTTTGGTCTAGGTTTCTACTCCTCTTTTATGGTGAGTGATCAAGTTGAAGTCGACTCTCTTTCCTATAGAAAAGATGTTAAACCGGTACATTGGTCGTGCGACGGCTCCCCTGAATACCTCATCGAAGAGGGATCAAGAGATGTTCGAGGAACAGTGATCACCCTCCATTTGAATAAAGAGTCTGAAGAGTTTTTAGAAGAGGGAAAGCTCCGCGAAATGCTCATGAAGCATTGCCGCTTCCTCCCCTTTCCGATTCATCTCAATGGAAAACACATTAACGATAAAGAGCCCCTCTGGATTAAGCCAGCATCGGAATGCACCGATAAAGATTATCTCGATTTTTACCGCACCCTATACCCCCTTGAGCCCGACCCGATCTTTTGGATCCACCTCAATGTCGACTACCCCTTCAACTTAAAAGGGATCCTCTACTTCCCCAAAATAAACCGCCGCCTCGATCGCAACAATACTGCCCTTCAACTCTACTGCAATCGGGTCTTTGTTTCTGATAACTGCAAAGATCTCATCCCCGACTACCTCTCTGTTCTCCGTGGTGTGATCGATAGCCCCGATATTTCCTTGAACGTTTCCCGTTCTAACTTGCAGATGGACAAAACTGTGCATCAACTCGCAAGCCATATCTCGAAAAAGGTCTCCGATAAACTTGCCTCTAACCTCCAAGGCGATCGTGATAGTTACATTGCAAAATGGCCCGACATCGAGATGATCATTAAACTCGGCATCCTTCAAAATGATAAGTTTTATGACCGTGTGAAAAGTTGCCTCATCTGGAAAAATTCAAACGAAGAGTGGACTACTATCGATGAATATATCGAAAGAAATCCCGAGAAAAAAGTCTACTACCACCACGATGAAAAACAGACGACCCACTTTTTCGATATGTACAAAGATAAAGGGATTGAAATCCTCTTTGCCCCATCCCACCTTGACACTCCCCTCATGTCATTTCTGGAATCGAAATACTCCGGTACCAAGTTCCAACGCCTTGATGGTGCGATCGACGACGCTATCCTCGACAAAGATAAGGAAAAAACCGTCCTCGATGGCGATGGAAAAACTGAAGCGGTAAAAATCGCTGACTACATCAGATCAAAACTCTCCCTCGATAACCTCGAGGTCGAAGCAAAAAGCCTATCAAGTAGCTCCGTCCCCGCCTTCATGATGATCTCAGAAGATGAAAGACGGATGCGCGACTACTTTGCCCTTTCGGGTCAAGACCTCCCTCCAGCAATGGGAAATAAGCGGACCTTCGTTGTCAACACCAACAGCGGTCTTGTCCAATCGATCCAAAAGCTCGAGTCGAAAGATCCCGAGCTAGCAACATCCCTTGTCAAACAGCTTTACGAGCTCTCACTCCTCTCACAGAGAGAACTCGCCCCCGGTGACTTTTCAGCCTTCCTTAAACGCTCCTCCGACCTCCTCGAGAAGCTCTCTGAAAAAGTTGTAAAGTAACTATTTTAAAACCTTCTGTTTGTTTAATTATGTTCGCCGATTCAACTCTGAAGTGCGACAAATAGATAAAAATTGAAACTGGTCAGAGATGGCTGAAACCTCT
>CBEWFH010000088.1:0-5761 GCA_965555895.1 uncultured Simkaniaceae bacterium | reverse complement strand
ATTCTACCCCCCCGCGAACCTACCAGTGCCAATGCAAAAAGAATAACATTATTATAAATAAAAACAACTAGCATAAATTCTTTGAATCCTGATAACTTTTGGTCATGAATCTAGAAGGACAAAAAGTAGTCGAAGCTCGGGAGATGGCCCGTGTGGAGAAGGAGAGCATCGCTGCAGGGGCCTCTGATGAGGGATATATGCTCAAGGCTGGAGAGGGGATTGCCCATCGCATTGGGACCTTTATTGAGGAGAGGGGACGTTTTAAAAAAATTACTTTACTCGTCGGAAAGGGAAACAATGGAGGAGATGCCTTTGTTGCTGGGATCTTTTTGCTCAATCGGGGGTATGAGGTGCAGGGCTATCATTTAGTTGAGGTGGGGGAGTCGAGCCCTTTATGTCAAAAGCATGAGAAAGTATTTAGAGGGGCGGGGGGCATTGTAAAGCGGGGCGATATGGTCCCGATGAAAGGGGTCATTGTCGACGGCATTTTAGGGACGGGTTTTCGGGGGAAGTTAGAAGAGCTATTTGTAGAGGTCATTGAAAAGGCCAATAAATCAAGACTTCCCATTTTAGCGATTGATATTCCCTCAGGTGTTAATGGGAATACCGGAGAGGTTGATCCGATTGCAATCCAAGCGACTGAGACGATTTATTTAGGGATGCCCAAGCTCGGTTTTTTTATTGGGCAAGGGTACAACTATATCGGGAAGCTTTCAGGTGTTAGTTTTGGAATGGAAGAAAAATATAGTGATGGTGCCCATGGGAATGGTTACTTGGTTAATGAACAAGCGATGCATGAGCTCTTGCCACCGATAGAGAGGGTCCGCCACAAATACCAAGCGGGGTATGTCATTGCTCTAGCAGGATCTCCTGGGATGCCCGGCGCAGCGATTCTTTCATGTCTAGCCGCCCTACGAACAGGTGCAGGGATTGTCCGTTTATTTCACCCTAAAGGGATGGAAGAGGAGTTTGCCCGTGCACCACTAGAACTTATTCGAAACCCTTATTCATGGGAAGACCCTTCGCCGATTTTCGAAGAGGCAAAGAGGGCAAAAGCATGTCTTTTGGGACCTGGTGTTGGTAAGGGGGAAGGGATGCACATCTTTGTACAAGCTGTTGTTTCTAAACTTGATCTTCCAATTGTGATTGATGCTGATGGTCTTTACCATATCAAAACTTTTCCAAAGGGGGCAGTTCTTACACCTCAATATAAAGAGATGCTCCACCTTTTAGGGAAAGATGAGCTGACTCATGAGATGTGCCAAAAGTTTGCTGATCAAACGGAAGTGACGGTCGTCCTAAAGGGAGCACCGACTTGGATCTTTCACCCAAATAAGCCTCTTCTTATTGTTGCTAAAGGGGATCCAGGAATGGCAACAGCTGGGACGGGCGATGTCCTCACCGGAATGATAGCAGCCCTTTTAGCGCAGGGACTCAAAGGAAGAGAGGCGGCAACACTGGGAGTTTATCTTCATGGAACATGCGGCGAAATTGTTGCTGCTAAGCAAACCTCATACGACCTCATCGCGAGCGACCTTATCGAGGTCCTTCCCGAAGCTTTTCAAAAACTTCTTTCTCAATCGCCTCAGGAATAAAAGGGATAAGTCTTTCTCCCCGTTTTGCAATATCACGGATCACTGTTGAACTAATCGACTGAAATTCTTCATTGGGGAGAAGAAAGAGGGTTTCAATGCCGCTGAGTTTTTGATTGGTGTGAGCTAGAGTTTTCTCATGCTCAAAATCGGTATAAGTACGCAAAGAACGGATGATAAATTTCGCCCCTATATCTTTAGAATAGTTGGTTAGAAGGCCATCAAAAGTACTCACCGTAACATTGGACAAATTTTTAGTGAGCGTTTTAAGAAATGCAAGCCGCTCACCTTGAGTAAAGATTGGTTTTTTCTTCTCGGTATCGATCCCAATAGCCACTTCAACAAAGTCAAAAAGCTTGGCCCCTCTTTCAATAATATTCAGGTGCCCTTTTGTTGGGGGATCAAAGGTGCCTGGATAAATCACTTTCATCTTAAGTTATTCATAAGCTTTTTTTCTTTTTTTTTACCACAGAGAACACAGAGAACACGGAGGATTTTATAACCGCTATCCAGTAAAATAGGATTTCGGTTGCAGCTCATAGAAAAATGGGAGAGTTAGATAGTTGGCCATTGTTTTTTTTTAATCTAATACGATAAACTTCATGCAATTACTCGAACGATGAAAAACATTTCATAGGAGGTCTGATGTTATGGAAATATTAAGTAGTGAGTCTATAGAGAATACGGTTGAGAATGATCAGGAAAAACCTTTTGGGTTTTGCAATAATAATTGGGGCAGCCGTACTTTGATGCCTATATTGGCTTTTTCCGATAATAAAAGGCTGGACTCTGTAATTTAAAAAAATCTATTGGGAATCACAAAGAGGAAGTTCAATTCCCTAAACCTTATGAAATTCTCCAAGGGACCTCGGATAGTTCTATGTGCAAATGGTTCTTGTGGAGTGAACGGGGTTGAAAAAGTAAAAAAGGAAAAAGAGTTTGATCTTACTCTCTATCAATGCCATGTTAAATGTAATTCTGAAGAGTCAAAAAGAGCATTGGAAAAATCCTTTGAAAATATGAGTTTGGGATTGCTTGGTGTTGTTGTTGGTGTGATATACTTTAGTCCCGAGAGTTGCTTCCTTATCTATAATTGCGGACAAAAGATTTGGACAGGAGTCAATCAGTTTAAAGATGCTTGCCGACTCCGAAATACGGATCTTGATGACGTGCGATTTGTAACATATTTAGATAATTATAGAGAAAATTCAGATAGTCAGGGAGTGGGTAATGGGAGCATGCTAGAGCCTTGGAAACCCCTAGATCCTATGAAACCTCTCGACCCCACTTTTAACCCTATTAGGTAGTTATGATTACAAGCGTTAAAACAGTTCCAAAATCTGAATGGATATTAGTCGCGATTGTTATGGGAGGGATGCTAGCCTTAAACACTTTTCTTCCAAATAATATTTTCGAACCTATTTTCTACTCAATTGCTATAGGATATTTGGCATATTATTCGTTAAGCAGTAAGTATCCTTTAAAAATCCGACTGAGGAGTGCCTTTATCGGAGGATATTTTATTGCAAGATTTGTTGATGTGATTCTCCCATTCTTTTCTAAATTGATGGTATCTCAGTTTTTCTGAAGAATAAATCTTAGTTGCTGATAGCAGCGCCGTGGTATTCAAGGAGCCAGTCGGTGAACTTGGCGATGCCGGCGGCAAGAGAGGTTTTGGGTGCATATCCAAGGTGCTCTTGCGCCTTGGCAATATCAGCGAAGGTAATGGTGACATCACCAGGTTGCATCGGTTTGTATTCGATGTGAGCCTTTTTGCCGAGGGATGATTCAAGAAGGGTGATGAGATTCATAAGAGGTTCGGGCTTATTATTCCCAAGGTTGTAGATTTCAAAGCCGTTGCACTTGTCAATGGCAGCTGCGGTTCCAGCGATGATATCATCGATGTAAGTGAAATCACGCTCCATTTTTCCATGGTTAAAAACGGGGATGGAACGACCAGAAAGGATTTTTTCGGCGAAAGAAAAGTAGGCCATGTCGGGGCGTCCCCAGGATCCATAAACGGTGAAAAAGCGGAGGCCAGTTATGGGGATTTGATAGAGGTGGTGGTAACTTTTAGCGAGGAGCTCTCCTGATTTTTTTGTGGCGGCATAGAGGCTAATCGGGCTATCGGTGGTGTCAGTTTCTGAGAAGGGGATTTTAGTATTTCCTCCGTAGACGGAAGAGGAAGAGGCGAAGATAAGTTTAACTTCGAGTGCGCGGGCAAGTTCTAGAACTTTTAAAAATCCATCGAGGTTTGAGTCTAAGTAGGGAAGAGGATGTGTAATCGAATAGCGGACACCAGCTTGCGCAGCTAAGTGAACGATATGGGTTATCCCTTTTTCTTTTAGTAGAGAAGCGAGTTCAGAGATGTTTTGAATGTCATGGTTAATAACTTCAACACCAAGTGTTTTCAGTTTATTTGCGCGGTCATTTTTCAGATCAGGTATATAATAATCATTGAAATTATCACACCCAATCACATAATCTCCTTTTTCCCTTAAAAAGGAAGCGAGATGAAAGCCTATAAAGCCGGCAATACCGGTAATTAAAATCTTTTTTTGAGTTTTCATGGTTTGAGCATAGCATGATAATATTTAGGTTTCTAGCTGTATTAGCAATAGGACTGGTGTTTACGGGGTGTTCTAATATCCCTTATAAAGGAAGCGAAGTTGTCGGGGCAGATGAATTTGTTATTGACTCCCACAGGATAAAAGAGGGAAAATTTTCTATTCTAGAGATGGAAGGGCATCCCTTGATGACCTTGGATTCTGAACTTTTAAAAGAGTATACAAACACAGTTGAAGATGGTGACACGTTAAAAGTGGCCCTCTTTCATGCAACAAGAAGTGACTTAGCAGGCGCTGTTCAATCGATCGGTGATTCTATTGGATATACGGTGAGTGATGGGAAGATTACTCTTCCAGATATTGAGCCGATAGAGGTGAAAGGGCGTAAACTTAGTGAGGCGCGCGCGCGCATTCAAGAGGCCTACGACCAAGAAATTGATGGTGTTGAAGTCTTCTTAGCTTTTGGGAAAAGGAATATTAAAAAAGTTGAGCTTGCTGGAATGGTGAGTAAATCAACTGTTGCTGTTAATGGAAAACTCCGCCTCTTTGAAATCCTTGCCGAAGCGCAGGTCCCTTCGAATGCGAACCTCTTTAAAAGTTATCTTGTCCGCGATGGAAGCCCCATTCCTGTTGATATGAACAGGCTTATTAAGGAAGGGGACATGTCTCAGAACGTGGTAATGAGAGGGGGAGATAAAATTTACATTGCGGAAAGCTCAGCATCTTCGATCATGGTGATGGGTGAGGTAAGAAACGAAGGGGTCTTTGATCTCCCCTTGGGTTCAATGCCCCTTCGGAAAGCTTTAGCTTTGGCTGGGGGGATTCCCTACACGGGTGATAAGGGAGTTATCCAAGTCATTCGAGGAAATATTCTCCGACCAAAAATCTATACACTCAATTGGAAACATGTGATGCGTCTCCCCATATCGAGTATGCTCCTTATGCCGGGCGATATTGTTTATGTTGCAGCAACACCAATAACCGAGTGGAACCGTTTTATTGTACAAATCTTCCCAACGCTGACTGGAATTGAGCTCTTTAGAAAAGGGATGACGGGAGTGATTGCAATTCAATGACAAATGAAGAGAACTTCATCCTTTTTTCAGATGTAAAGCAGTTTTTTATCCGTTCGATTTGGATCGTTGCGATTGGGGCCCTTTTATTTGGGGGGATTGGTTTTTGGAAACGGAGCCAGGTCTCTGTTAAACATGAAGTGTCAGCAACATTTAAAGATGGAGGAAGATCCTCGAATGTTTCCAGTGGGATATTTGAAACTATTTTAAGAAGTATCAATGTTCAGGGTGGAGAGCAGCAAGGACATGTTTTAATAACTTCTTCACTTGTCCTTGAACCGGTCATCGAAAAATTAGGGATGCAAGGATCTGTTGCTGTAGAATCAAAATGGAGAGAAAAAAGGCGCCGTTTTAAAGAAGCTTTACGCGCTGAAAAAGGGCGATATATTAAGGAGGAGAGCCCTTTTGAGTTTGAGAATATTCATTATCTTGGAGATCTTCCTAAAAAGTATACCCTCTATTTTTTCACAAAGGATTTCTTTGAGCTAAGGGATAGTAAAGATCATGTTTTACTAAAAGGAGAAGTGGG
>CBEWFH010000087.1:0-5813 GCA_965555895.1 uncultured Simkaniaceae bacterium | reverse complement strand
ATATTCGATTCGTTTCAAAAGTTAGGATTATCAACCTTTAGGTAAACACTCTCATAATTCCTTTGCAATTGATGATGGTATCCATTTGACATCCTTCCTCCTTGGTTTTCTTACGATTACCACAGGATTTTTTTTACCATCTTCAGACAAGTTTAAATTTCATCTGTTTGTCGCACTTCAGAGTTGAATCGGCGAACATAATTAAGTGTTGATAATTATCTTTAAAATAAAAATTATCTCTTCCAGATTCCTTCGATTTCTTCTAGCGACTTGCCCTTGGTCTCTGGGATGCGGCGCCAGATGAAGAGGAGGCCAAAAAGGCCAAAAAGGCCATAGAGCCAGAAGGTCTCTGATTTTCCAAGGAGGTTGATCAGATTGAGGAAGGTAGTGGTGATGATAAAGTTAGCAATCCAGTTAGCGCAGGTGGCCGCTCCCATCGCTTTTCCACGGATGTGAAGGGGATAAATCTCCGAGTTAAGGAGCCATCCGATCGGTCCTAAGCTATAGGCGAAAGAGCCGATATAGATAAAGAGGGAGACTAGGCAGATAATTCCGACAAGTTCTTTGGAAACGGTTTGATGAAAGCCAATTCCTAAAAAAATAAGGCTGACAATCATCCCACTAAGACCAAAAAGGAGGAGAGGTTTTCGCCCCACTTTATCGAGGAGATAGATCGCAACGAAGGTCATCAGAACATTGACCACCCCGACCCATGTGGTAGCGAGAAGAGCTGCTTTGTCTGATCCTATTCCGGCAAATTTAAAGATAGTGGGAGCATAATAGATAATGGTATTGATTCCAGTAATTTGTTGGATAATAGTTACACCAACGCCAGCAAGGAGGGCGGGGCGGACCCTTTTTGAAAAAAGCTCGGACCAGTGAGCTTTTTTCCTATTGATCATCTTTTCAATATGATTGATTTCAAGTGAGGCATCTTCTTCAGATGCACGGAACCGTTTGAGGATGGTTAAGGCTTTTCCTTTTTCACCCACATTGGCGAGGTAGCGGGGACTTTCGGGAAAGAAAACCATGACGAGAAATTGAATGGCGGCAGGAACCGCTGCGAGGGCAAACATAGTGCGCCACGACTGAGATTCAACGAAGAGGAGGCCGATTAAATAAGAGGCAAGGATTCCGATTGTAATAAAAAGTTGGTTGATCGATACGAGGGCGCCACGAATATGGCGTGGGGCAAGTTCTGCGATATAAAGTGGGGCGGTTGCAGAGGAAAAACCAATGGCTACACCGACAAAAAAGCGCCAAATAATGAGTTCATTGGCCGACCCTGAAAAAGAGAGGCCAATGGCACTAATGATAAAGACAATACTGGAAGTAAGGACAATTTTTTTCCGTCCTATTTTATCACTAAGGGGGCATCCCGAAATAGCGCCAAAAATAGCACCGAGAGAAACCATACTGATGATGAGCTCTTCCTGATAGATGGAAATGGGATATTGTTGCTTGATATAAAGAATTGCTCCGGAGATCACTCCGGTATCATAGCCAAAAAGGAGCCCACCAATGGCTGCGACGGAACTTATAACCCCTAGGAGCCACCGTTGTTTTATTGTTTCTCTAGACATATCCTCATCGTATGTGAAAGAGATTTGAAGTCAAATTAATTTTGAGTAGGAGCTGTTGCATGAAAGGTGAAAGTTTGCTACGATGGCATGTTTTTAATGATTGGAATAGCAATATGTTAGATTTTTTTCGCAAGTATCAAAGGTATATTTTTGTAGTGGTCGCGGTTGTGATCATTATCTCTTTTTCATTTTTTGGGACACATCAGGCAATGAACGCACCCCAGAAGATTCAAGATCGATGTATTGGACAAGCCATTGATGGTTCAAAAATAATGAAGAGTGAGGTTGATCAATTAGTCCGTTTCATTTGGAGTGATCAGAGCGATATTACTCTAGCTGAAAAAGGGATGTTGCCTAATTTTTTTAATGATGGTGTTATTCGAAAAGATCTAATGGGAACCGGGATGGGAGTTCTTTTAGTGAATACGTATTTCGATGAGCTAAAAGAAGAGCTCCAAGACAGGATGACCCACCATAAAGGATATCGCCCCTACGTTCACCCCACGGCTCCCTTTATCAGTGTTAAAAATCTGTGGGCACAAGTTCTCCCTGTACAGAAGGTGAACTTGGAGCGCTTTTTGAATGAAGCAGAAGAGATGACTCCCGATACCTTTGCCCTACTTGTCGATCTCTACTTAGGTGAGACTGCTTTCCCTCCGAACATTTTGCGGGAATATTTAATGTTCCAAGAAAAACACTACGAGTGGATCCAAAAAGATCCTGCTCTTCAAAGAGCAAATTTGAATCTATTTCAGTGTCGCTCAATTGAAGATTGGTTTGGCCCTCAATTTTTACAGATCTCGGCCCAGTTTATCATTAATTCTGCAGTCTATGCTAAAGAGCATGGTTATAAAGTTAGCTATGAAGAGGCCCGCGTTGATTTAATTCGGAATGGATATGAGTCTATTCAAATTCAAATACGAAAATCTGATGTTAGCCAAGAAGAGGTGGCCACCCTTTGGCAGGAAGAGCTCCGCTATTTGGGAATGCAAGAAAAAGAAGTTGTTACTCTTTGGCAAAAGGTGATGCTTTTCCGCCGTCTTTTCGAAGATGTTGGTGGTGCTGTTTTTGTTGACCCACATGTTTACAAAACTTTTTATGGATTTGCCTCGAAGTCAGCAGAGGTTGATCTTTATCATTTGCCAGAAGCAATTGAGCTCAAAGATTTTTCTGCGCTAATGAAACTTGAGTTTTACCTTGACCAAGTGGCTAAGAATCGAAAAAATGGACTCCTCCTTCCCCAAAACTTTGCAACAGTAGAAGAGATTGAAGAGAATTGTCCCGAGCTTATTGAACAGCGCTTTTTGGTTGAAGTAGGAGAAGTTCATAAAGATGAGATTGCTCTAAATGTCAGCATTAAAGAGATGTGGGAGTGGCAGCTCGAGAAGGAAAGTTATGGGCTTTTAGAAAAAGAATTTCCACAACTTGCCGTTAAAAAAGCAAAGAATGCTGAAGAATATTTTGTTGTTCTTGAGGGGATGGAGCCCGATCTCAGAATAAAACTTGATAAGTTTTCACGGGGAAAAATTGTTGATCATCATCCCGAATGGATTGAAGAGGCACTCAATCAAAAGCATATGAATACTCGCGAGGTAAGCTTTTCCCCAAAAGGAAAAAGCCTCCCCTTTGAAGGCGTAGAACTTGTCGAGCTCTTAAAAAAAACAGCTCTTAAAGGTGATCTTGAAGTGAACCCAGCGGCCATTGAAGCAAGAAAAAGGCTTGAGATGTTCACTGCAGATGGGGAAACCTATTTCCGTTTTCATGTTTTGGCCCGCGACCTGACAAAGGTTGTCCTCACTTTTGCTAAGGCAAATGAGCGGGGAATTCTCGATACCCTTTTAGAAAAACATTTAGAAGATTCCTATGTGAAAACCCGAACAAAGAGCCCTGGTCTATTTAAAACCGAAGAGAATAACTGGAAGCCTATTAAGGAAGTAGTGGGTGAGGTTGGGAGACAACTCTACTCTGAAACCTTAAAAGAGATTGAATTAGAATCTTCAAAACTAGGGGTTAAACTCTCTGAAGATCGTTATGAGAACTTAGATGGTTTTTATCCACAGTATCGCCTTTTTCCCTATATGGTAATTGCTCAGAAAGAAATCAGAGAGCTAGGGAGTGAAAGTCACTTCATAGGAAAAAAAGAGGGGGAAAGTTCTGATGGAAGGCTAAGCCAAAAAGAGGATCTTGAATCGCAGTGGTCTCTAGTAAAGGAGACAAAAGTTTTTAAAAACCATGAAAAAAATTCCTGGTTTTCCTCTGATATTTTTTCCATGGTCGAAAAGAGTTGGTCTGAAGTGGGCCATAGCGAGGATAATCGTCTCTTGTTTTACCAGCTTCAAGAAAAGTCGGTTCCCAGTGGAAACTTTTCTAAAGAAATGAGGCAGGGGCAAGCGATCCTTTCGAAAGAATCTGAGTGCTATTTAATGAGTGACCTCTTAGATCTTCTTAAAGAAAAAGAAGCTATTCATTTAAATCCCGAAAAATAACCTATGGGGTTTAAACTATGACTGTCCTGAAAGAACTTAAGCCCCTAAGTCCGGCAGCCTTCTTTGAGGTGCGGACATCGGTTTCCAAGGCGGAAAAAAAGAAGGCCTTTAAAAAAGCTCTTCTCCCCGATGCCTCCGGGCTTACCGGTGAGGGATCCCTTGCAAAGGTTGCGATCCTTTGGAGTTCAAGCGGCCTTTTTTTTCACGTTGAAGTAAAGATAGGGATTGAAGAGGGGGACCTCATCGACCTATTTATCGATACTCGTGATCTTAAAAACTCAAATGTCATCACCCGCTTCTGCCACCATTTTACATTCTTTCCAGATGAGGAGAAAGGGGTAGAGGTGACCCGTTTTCGTGGGGATGATAGTCACGCCCTTGCTGATCCGTCACTTTTTTCTATTAAGACTGAGGTGAAGCGGAGCTCTTACACCTTTGAAATAGGGATTCCTAAGGAAGCCCTTTATGGTTATGATCCCACTGAATTTAAGCGGCTCGGGTTTACCTACCGGCTGAAAAAGAAGAGTGGAGAAAAGCAACACTTTAACCTTTCCTCTGATTTCTTCCACATTGAGAAACACCCTGCCCTTTGGGCATCAATTAATCTAAGCGAGGACTAATTATGAAGTATGCAGAAACACATGAATGGATCGATGTAAAAGAGGAAAAAGGACGTGTAGGGATCTCATCCCATGCACAAAAAGAGCTGGGAGATATCGTCTATGTTGAGCTTCCCAAGGTGGGGCAAGAGGTAAAAGCTGGCGAGGAGATTGCAGTTTTGGAATCAACGAAAGCGGCAGCTGATATCTACAGTCCCGTTTCGGGAAAAGTCACTCATGTGAATGAAAAAGTGAGGGAAGATCCCTCATTGATGAACACCGATCCAGAAGGGGAAGGGTATCTGTTTGAACTAGCCCTTACCCACCCTGAGGAACTTGAAACGCTTACGCCAAGGGTATGTATACCTTAAGATAGATGTTCTGGCGTCGGAATAAGTTCTACAGAATCAAGAAGAGTTTTCCCATCCATTGTGTAGAGATTCATTGTTGATGAATGCCCATGAAATTCTATTTTTAGTTTTCCATCATTCTTTACTTCAATTCTCCCTGATAGTTCCTTTTCATCACGTACTGCAACAGATTCCAGCGTATAAGGATGGATAGCTCTTATTGAAGAAAAGAAAATAGAACTATTCATATAGTTTCCGCGATTTGTTTCAACTTGAGTATGGGGTGGCAAATCTGTTCCAAGAAACGCCCCATTTTGAACATCAGGAGCATAGATATCAATCCGGTTGATCTTTCTATCACTGAAGTTCTGCAGTCACTTTAGTTAGTGCATGCTGCTTATAGTCCTCAATTTCTCTTAAAGGGGATAGATCTGTATTCTTTACCCCTTTTTTTATTCTGATTGAGAAGGGAGCTGCCTCATTAGGAGTCGATACTGTGATTCTAAAAAGCCACAGAAAAAACTGGAGAAGTCTAGAGGGTTTTGAGGGTGCTTTCCCTCTAAAATTTTAAAGTCTAACCACTTCTCTTTTGATAAATTCCGAAAGGTTTTTGTGAGAAGTTTACCCTCTACTTTTAGACTGACTTTTACATCAAACTGACCGCTAATACCACTTCCATGAAATAAAATCATATCACCGCCCACGACCTGGAACAGAGCTGCTTGATATGCTCTGGGATGTTTACAAACTAATTCCAAGCCTCGCAGCACCCCTCTACAATCGCCTCATATCCCT
>CBEWFH010000086.1:0-5856 GCA_965555895.1 uncultured Simkaniaceae bacterium | reverse complement strand
GAGAGTACATTATTTATTATAATAAAGTGCCCCCCCGCGAAGCTACCAGTGCCAGGGTGAGACAGTCTTTGTCCTTACAGGGCGGAATGTCAGCTATGCAACTCTTAAGAAAATCATCTCAGCATAAAAAAGGGCGCCGGAAGGCGTCCTTATTGTTCACCAGGTCAGAGCTGATGATGACTGGTACTCGGTGACCCGCGTTTCGAAGAAGTTTTTCTCTTTCCCGAGATCGATGGTTTCACTCATCCAGGGGAAGGGGTTTTTAGAGCCATATTGGGGTTTTAGCCCGATCCGTTCTAGGCGGCGGTCAGCGATGTATTGGGCATACTCGCGGAACATGGGGGCCGACAGGCCGAGTATTCCTTTAGGAAGACAATCTTCGGCGTAGCGGATCTCCAGCTCAACTGCAGTCCGAATTTTCTCGATGATATAGCTTTGGAAGATAGGGGACCAAAGGTCAGGGGTTTCCTCTTTAATTCCGTTGATCAGATCAATTCCAAAGTTGAGATGGATCGTTTCATCGCGGAGGATGTACTGGAACTGCTCGCCGATCCCTGTCATCTTATTTTGACGGTGGAGGGAAAGGATCATTGCAAAACCACTATAGAAGAAAATTCCTTCCATAATGATGTAGAAGCCGATCATGTTTTCAAGGAACTTTTGGGCTCCCTCTTGGGTCTTTGTTGTGAAGTTATCGGAAAGGACATCTTCGGTGAGCCTCATCACGAACTTGTCTTTGTCATGGATCGAAGCGACCTCGTTGTACATGTTAAAGACTTCCCCTTCATCAAGGTTGAGCGATTCAACGATATAGTGGAAGGTGTGGGTGTGGATCGCCTCTTCAAAGGCTTGACGGAGAAGATATTGGCGACACTCAGGGTTGGTGATATACTTGTAGATTGCCAAGGTAATATTGTTGGCAACAAGACTTTCAGCAGTACTAAAGAAACCGAGGTTTCTTATGATAACTAGGCGCTCTGCTTCAGAAAGTTGATTCGACTTCCAAATCTCGATATCTTTAGCCATCGGAACTTCTGTAGGCATCCAGTGGTTAGCACATCCGTTGATGTAATGTTCCCATGCCCACTTATATTTAAGGGGCATGAGTTGATTCACATCGACTGTGGTGCAGTTGATGAGTCTTTTTTCTGTGATTTTTGCTCTTTTATTAGGTGTATCCATGTTTTATCTCCTTATTATTGACAACTTTCACAACCTTCTTCGAGATTACAAACGGGCACAGTGGGCTCGCTATCTCGATCGATTTTTACCCTTGCAGAAGGGGACTCGTTTTTCATCCAGCGAGGCTGAAGGGAACGCTTATTAATATCGAGGGTTGATTTCTCGATTTGTGTTGCACCTAGCGTGCGGCAGTAGTAGGTGGTTTTTAGCCCCTTGCTCCATGCAAAAAGGTACATATTGTGGAGCTTTTTACCGCTAGGTTCTGCCAAATAGAGGTTAAGCGACTGAGACTGGTCGATCCATTTTTGGCGTCGTGATCCGCACTCAATGACCCACTCTGAGTCGATCTCAAAACAGGTGAGATACTGCTTTTTAATCTCTTCAGGAATCCGATCGATTTCAAGGACCGAACCATCAAAGTATTTGAGGTCATCGATCATTTGATCATCCCAAAGCTTAAGCTCTTTAAGCTTTTCAACAAGGTAAGGATTGTTAAAGGTGAATTCTCCAGAGAGATTTGACTTCGTATAGAGGTTTTTATAGTTAGGCTCGATCGATGGGGTGATTCCTGCAATATTTGCAATAGTTGCCGTTGGGGCAATCGCCATTACATTACTATGGCGCATTCCATGTTTTCTCACGGACTCACGGACCTTATCCCAATCCATTGAAGTGGAGCGATCCATTTCAATTTTTTCACCCCGCTCTTTTTCTAAGAGAGCGATAGTGTCAATCGGAAGAAGTCCCCTCTCCCACTTAGATCCTTTATAGCTAGGGTAAGGATTTCTCTCTTTAGCCAGTTCACTAGAGTAGAGGATCGCGTAGTAAGAGATCATTTCCATGCTCTTATCAGCAAATTCAACTGCTTCATGGCTAGCGTAGCTTACTCCCAAAATATTAAGGGCATCTTGAAAACCCATTAGTCCAAGTCCAATAGCGCGGTGTGCCATATTGGCATTTTTTGTTTCGGGGATTGGATAAAAGTTAACATCTATGACGTTATCGAGCATCCGAATAGCTGTCCGAATCGTTTTTGCTACTTTCTTTTCATCGAGTCCTTTTTTGGTGACATGCTCAGCAAGGTTAAGCGAACCCAGATTGCAGACCGCCGTCTCTTCTTTTGAAGTGTTGAGGAGGATTTCTGTGCAGAGATTGGAACTATGGACAACTCCTGTATGATCTTGAGGGGAGCGAATATTTGAAGGGTCTTTAAAGGTGATCCATGGGTGTCCTGTTTCAAAGAGCATGCTGAGCATTTTGCGCCAAAGCCCCATTGCTTCTACCCGCTTCCAGAGAAGAATTTTTTCCTCATCTGCCATTTTTTCATATTCCATGTACCGCTTTTCAAAAGCTTGCCCATAAAGATCGTGAAGATCAGGGACTTCATTAGGGCTAAAGAGGGTCCAGGTCCCATCTTCTTTTATCCGTTTCATGAAAAGGTCGGGGATCCAGTTGGCGGTATTCATGTCGTGTGTGCGCCGTCTTTCGTCTCCTGTATTTTTGCGGAGCTCGATGAAGTCTTCGATATCGATGTGCCATGTCTCTAAATACGCGCACATCGCCCCTTTCCTTTTTCCACCTTGGTTGACAGCAACGGCAGTATCGTTTGCTACTTTAAGGAAGGGGATAATCCCTTGGCTTTGGCCATTGGTTCCTTTAATCTTAGCGCCAGTGCCACGGACATTTGACCAATCATTTCCAAGTCCTCCTGCCCACTTGGAGAGTTGGGCATCATCGGAGATGATTTTAAAGATACCCTCTAGATCATCCATCACAGTGGATAGGTAACAGGAGCTAAGTTGTGAGTGGGTCGTTCCCGAGTTAAAAAGAGTGGGAGTTGCAGAGAGGTAATCATGTTTAGAGAGGATTTCATAGAACTCAAGAGTATGTTTGGTTTTATCTTCTTCATTAATTGCCAGTCCCATAGCGACTCTCATCCAAAAGATCTGCGGAGTCTCTAATCGGCGTCCATTTTCGTGGATAAAATAGCGATCATAAAGGGTTTGAAGACCCAAATACTGGAGCTTATCATCCCGCTCGAGTTTCATCGCTTTTCCAAGAGCGTCTAAGTCAAATTTAGCAAGTTCTGGAGAAAGGTGATCAAGCTTAATTCCGCGGGCAATGTATTCTTTAAAATAGGCATGGTGTTTCTTTTGTATGTCATGATCTAAACTTTCGGTACCAAGGGTTTCTCTGTATAAAGTATCAAGGAGGAGGCGAGCAGAAATTTTTGTAAAAGCAGGATCTCTTTCAATCTTAGCCTTTGTTGACATGATAAGTGCTTGATCAATCTCTTCTTCCTTAATTCCCTCGTAGAAATTGGTCAATGCATTTTCCAAAAGCTCATCGGGAGAAACCCCTTTTTCAAATCCGCGGCAAGCGTGATCTAGGCGATCTAAAAGCCCTGTCTCCGTGACAGTTTTTTCTTCACCTTTACCATTTTGTACCTTAAACTTTCGTTCGCCATCCTTGGCCTTGCGACGCTTCTTTTTAGCTACCTGATGAATAGTAGTAGTTTGTTGACCTTTTTCTGCCCGATAGAGGATATAATCCTTAGCAGCTTGAAAATATCCGGCTCGCATAAGCGACTCTTCAATGAGGTTTTGGATATGGTGAACATGAAGCTCGTCAGTTTTAGCGAGACAAATAGCATCACCAACCACCTGTTGAGAGAGGGTGTTGACAATCGAGATGATTTCATCGGGAGTCTGCCCTTCCACTTGATTAATCCGCCGGAAGATCTTTTCAATCGAGGCTGCGATCTTAATAGGATTAAAGCGAACAGGGGCTTCATTATCTTTTCGGGTAATTTTAAAATTGCAAGGATCATCACCTCGAAATTCTTTGTGATGGTCTCTATAGATAATATAGTCGCGAGCCACATCGTGGTAGCCATTTTTCATCAGAGTCACTTCAACTAAGTCTTGGATCCCTTCAACTGTTAATGAAACATTTTTTGATGCTAAATTAAAAAGTTGTTCCACCACTTGATTGGTCACTTCGTCAGAAATTTTTAAAAATTCTTTAGAGATTGGAGTTTCTTTACCCAATTCTTTAGTATCTTTGAAAGCCGCCTCAATAGCTTTAAAGATCCGCTCTTTTCGGAAAGGGACAATTGTTCCATTCCGTTTCATCACAGTGAATGTATTTTCACCAGCTGTGATGGTTTCTTCAAAAATTTCTTTTTTGACCGAACTGAGCATTTCTTTACAATTATTAGACACTTTAGACTCTGATTTTACCATATTAATACCTCGATTTATAAGCTAAATTCTTAATAATTTAGATTTTCTGTAAATTAACCCCTTCTACTACATCTAGTATTCGATTATCCCATCTACCCACTATATATTGTAGTCAGACTTCTTAAGTCTACAAAAAAATGTCCATAAAAGCAAAAAAAAAATTCAGAAAATTTTCATATCAAAGAAGACCAACAGATTAAGATTTTTTTTTGTTAGAACTTGGTTAAGAACCTACCTTTAACTAAATCTTTTTGAGATCTATCGAAAATTTTTTGTTTGTGATAAGATTGAGTGCATGAAACAATTTTATCTTTTACCAAATATTATTACAGCTTTCGGACTTTCATGCGGACTCTTTGTAATCTTCAAAGTGAACATGACGGAACCGGGCATAGGAACCTACGAACTTCTTTATTCTTCTGTACTACTGCTCCTTCTTGCAGCCTTTGCCGATCTTTTAGATGGAGCTGTTGCTCGGGTGATTCGGGCAGAAAGTGAATTTGGTTCGATGTTTGATTCTCTCGCCGATGCTATCTCTTTTGGCGTAGCGCCATCGGTCCTTTTTTTAAAAAGCCTCTCCCTTGAACCTGCGACCGGCCTTTCTTTTTTTGCCGTTGTCGGCGCCATGCTTTATACGATTAGTGGCGTTCTTCGCCTTGTCCGCTTTAATGTTCGAGCTCATGAAATCAAAACCGATAAAGAGGCGCTCCACTCCTACAAGAAAAACTTTACAGGTCTCCCCATTCCAGCCGCAGCAGCAGGGGCGATTTCGGTCAACCTCTTCCTCCATTCTGTTTTTGCCAAAGATTGGATCCCCATGTCTTATAATGTCCGGGCAATTACCCTGACCTGTTTCATGATTCTCCTTGGCTATCTGATGATAAGCAAGTGGAAGTTTCCCTCACTTAAGACCCTCCACTTCCGTGTTCCCTCTTTCCATCTCATCCTCTTCACCGTCCTCCTCGCCATCTTTATCCTCTACGGAATTTTCTACTATCTTCCATTCGTCCTCCTCGTCTGTTCACTTGGATATATCCTCATAGGATGCGTACTCACCCTTATCCGTCTCATCGCAGGGAAAAAATCCAAGACCCTCGTCGATTTTGAGATTGATGATGACAAAGACTGACTCAAAAAAAGTCATTTATTTTTTTCTTTCCCTTCCAGCTCTTATTTTTTTTACTACTTCCAACCCTTTTAGGTGAATTTGGTAAAAAGCCTTGGAAAAAGCTTTCGCCCTTTCAACTCCGAAGTGCAACATTTGAAGCTTCTCTACTGAGATGATTAAACACCTCCTCTGGTGTCGAAAAGTCAAGCATTTTTCTAGCCCTATCATTAAGCAAATTCTCAATCTCCTTTAAGCTATCTCCTGACACTTCGTCAAACCGCTTATTTTTAGGGAGATATTGTCGAACTAGCCCATTGGTAT
>CBEWFH010000085.1:0-5869 GCA_965555895.1 uncultured Simkaniaceae bacterium | reverse complement strand
CTAAAGCAATCAGAAGTTGAAAAATGGAAAGAAGACTTCCTCTCAGGAGGAGAGCTCATAGCTCTCACCGAGTCAAAAAAGAGGAGCTTCTAGAGGTGAAAAGCGAAATGGAAGCAGAAGGTATCGCATTGACTGAGCCCCTTAGGAAGTATAGCTCATCGTTTTCATCCGTGTCCCTTCACCGAAGAATGGGGACCGGTGAAAATGACAGATATGCTGACGGAGCAAAAAAATTAAGACAAAAACCTGTCCAAAAAATAGGGGAACACTACAGTTCGTCGTCAATATTTTTATGAATAAGGCGAGCGCCACGAAGTCCTGTCATATAGTGGAAAACCCAATCGAGCATGACGGCAAATTGACTCCGGTAGCTAACGAGGTAAAAGATATGGATAAATCCCCAAAGGAGCCATGCGAATAGTCCTTTAAAGTGCATGCCGCGGAAATAACCGACTGCTTTATTTTTCCCGATGGTAGCGATTCCTCCCTTATCAAAATATCTAAAGGGGCGCCGTTTTTCTTTAGCGATTTGGCGGCGGATAATTTTTCCGACGTACCTTCCTTGTTGGATAGCAGTTGTTGCTATTGCCGGGAGGGGTTTTCCATCTTTTCCAATGATGCAAGCGGCATCGCCAATGACGAAGATCTCCGAGTGATCAGGGATGGAAAGGTCAGGTTCTACGAGCGCTCGTCCTTGTCGGTCGAGAGGGATATCAAGGGTTTTTATTAAGGGAGAGGCTTGGTTGCCAGCTGCCCAAATCATGTTGCGGGCAGCGATAAAATCTTCTCCGACTTGTACCCCTTCATCGGTAATGTTTGTCACCATTTCTCCTGTGATAACCCGAACCCCCATCTTTTCGAGGTCTTTCTGCGCTCTTGCTGAGAGTTTTTCAGGGAAAGGGGGGAGGATGCGAGGGGCTCCTTCAACGAGATAGATTTTTGATTTTTCGGTATTGATCCTTCGGAAGTTTTTGAACATCGTCTTATGGGCGATCTCAGCGATTGAACCGGCCATCTCAACTCCTGTTGGACCGGCACCGATGATAACGAAGTTAAGATACATCTCTGCTTCGTGGAGACTATCCATCCGCTCCGCTTTTTCGAAGGAGATAAGGATCCGCTCCCTGATTTTTAGGGCGTCTGTAACGGTCTTAAGCCCTGGCGCTAAAGACTCCCATTGATCGTTTCCAAAGTAGGAGTGGCGAGCACCTGTTCCAATCACAAGGTAGTCGTAGGAAACGTGGTCCCCATTGACTAAGATCAGCTCACTTTTATTCTTATCAATCTTATCAACAGTTCCCATGATGACGGTGGTATTTTTTTGTGTGGAAAAGATTTCGCGCAAGGAAGTTGCAATGTCGGCAGGGGAAAGGGCAGCACTTGCAACTTGATAAAGAAGGGGTTGGAATAAATGGTGATTCTTTTTGTCAATAAGGAGGATATCTAAGTTCGCTTTGCTTAACGCTTGAGCGCAGTTTAGCCCACCAAAACCTCCACCAACAATTACGACACGTGTATAAATCATAGGAATCTCCCTTAACTTATTCCTACAACATCATTGCAAAAAAGTATAAAACCTTTTTACAATGGCATGTTGAAAAAAAACCAAGTGAGCTATGCAACATCATATCGTCCAGTACTTTGAAAAAGATGAGATGATTTCACTCAGTGAATCTCCAGATCTTAGATGGGCAAAGAAAAAGGCTCCCCGACTCACGAAGGGGTGGTTTGAGCTGAGCAAGCTTGAGCCTATGATTCGTTTGGAATTCATTCGTGATTATTGGTTTAACCCTCTTCCCTACGTTCCAATCTTTCGAGCTTTCCTTGACTGTTTTTTTACAGGAGTTGAAGAGGTAGGGATAGTTGCTGTAAAAAATGCGATCTACTTAACATATAGTTTGAGAGGGAGGAGAGAATTTTTCTTAGGAGATCCTCCTCTTGTTGATGATGAGATCGCTATTTTAAAAAGACAAATCGATTTTCCACTCCCCGAAGATTTCCTGAAGTTTTTTCGTATCCACAATGGCTTTTTAAAAGGGGGAGATACCGGAATTTATTCATCGGGAGTACTTGCTGAAGAGGCTGAGCGATTTAAAGAGCTAGAGAGCCCCCTTAAGCTCGGAAGTGAGGTCGTTTCTCCAGATCTTTCCCTTCCTTTTTATCGCTCATTCGGATTAGATGTGTACCAATGCTTTTATAAAGATTGGTATCCCGATGGGGAGGTAGGAAATGTCCTCTGCTCTCTTAAGAGAAAGGACCATTTCAGATTATTGGACCCGAGAAAAAGGGAGAGACTATCTGGCATTTCCCTCCTTTTTAGAGTGGCTAAGCTTTTACTTAGAAGAGGTTAAATGAAACTTAGTGTGAAAGATTTTTATACCTCTTATGGCACCTCCCTTGGTCTTGAAGAGACAAAAGGAAGTGAAGGGATGGAGCGAATGATAAAAGTTTCTCACGTTCAGCGTCCTGGTCTCTCTTTAGCGGGGTATGTCAAAAGAAAGGCCGATAACCGGATCCTTATCTTTGGCCGGATGGAGCTTAGCTATCTCCGAGATCTTATCCCTGAAGTAAGAAAAGAGCGCCTTGAAGGGGTAATCACTGCAGAAAACCCCCTTGTCATCGTTGCAAGAGGACTCACTCCTCCACGAGAACTCCTAAAGCTTTGCATTGATCTAAAGGTCCCTCTCTTTAAAACAGAGCTCCACTCAATGTCTCTTTTGACAAAACTTACGATGCTCCTCTCCGATTTTTTTACTCCAAGAGACTCTGTCCATGGAACCCTTGTTGAAGCCTATGGTGTTGGGGTACTTATACAGGGTGATTCGTCTGTAGGGAAATCTGAAGCTGCCCTCGGACTGATTGAAAGGGGGCATCGCCTTATTTCTGATGACGTTGTGAAGTTGCGGACCCGTGAAGGGGCCGGGCTCATAGGGTTTGGTCACGAGCTCAATAAACATCTCCTCGAGCTTCGAGGTATTGGGATTGTCAATGTTGCTCATCTCTTTGGAGCGGTTTCTGTAAGGAAAGAAGTTCCTATCGATATGGTGGTTCACTTGGAAGATTGGGATGAAACACACTACTATGATCGGGTTGGCTTAGAAGAACGTTTTACTGAATTTTTAGGGGTGAAAGTTCCCCTCTACGTCCACCCTGTTAAACCAGGAAGAGATGTTGTCCTCCTTATTGAAACCACCCTATTAAATCACCGGTTAAAAGAGATGGGTTATCATTCAGCAAAAGAATTTAATCAAAAACTTTTAGAAGAAATAGCGAGAAAAAGAGAACTTGGAAGAGAAAGTTAACTCATTAATAAAAGTGAAAAATAAGCTTGGACTTCATGTTCGTCCAGCAGCAACAATTGCGAAAATTTTGCAGAAGAGAAAGGTAAAAGTTACATTGACTTATAAAGGGAAAACGGTCAATGCTCGTAGCATTATGAGTATCATGATTCTAGCTGCACCAAAGAACGCACAACTGAAAATCGAGGTAGAGGGTGCTGATGCTCGCGAAACATTGAAAGAACTACTAGCTGCATTTGAGAATAAATTTGGAGAGGATGCCTAAGTTGGACAATGTTCTTGAAGAAATTACCCTGAAAGGAGCCCCCATTAGTGGAGGGATTGCCGTTGGGAAACTCTTCTTTATTAAAGGGTTTCAAGAAGAAATTGTCCCCGAATTTTCGATCCCCAATTCAGGGGTTGAAAAAGAGATTGGAAGATACCGGCGTGCTATTTCATCCAGTCGAGAAGATCTCCATGACCTTCAAAGATTTCTAGCCAATGAAGGCTCTACTGAAGCGGTTTCGATTATCGATACCCATATTCAAATGCTAGAAGATCCCTTTATGACCACCTTTATGGAAAAGAAAATTCGGCAACGGATGAAAAATACTGAGACCGTTTTTCGCTCTGTCATGACCGACTATGAAAAAGAATTTTCTAAAGTAAAGGATAGCTTCTTTAAACAAAGACTTCTCGACGTGAAAGATCTTTCACAGAGAATACTGAGAAACCTCCATCCCCGTAAATCATTTAATACCGATGATATTCCTGAAAACTCCATTATTTTCACCAAAGAACTTATTCCATCAAGTACAGCACAAGCCTCCAAATGGCAAGTGAACGGGTTCATCACCGAAGTTGGTGGAACAACTTCCCACGCAGCTCTTATCGCACGCTCAAAAGAAATCCCGTACGTTGCAAATATCTCCATCGACATCCTTTATTCCTTGAAATCTGCTCTTGCCATTATTGATGGGAAAACAGGTGTCGTTATCGTTCACCCAAATGAGGCGACCTTAGCAAAGTACCAACAAGAGCTAAAAGATTCTAATGATAATAAAGAGGAGACCTTTGAAAAAAGCCATCATGGTACCGAGACAGTCGATGGTGTTAAAGTTGAAATCCTTGCAAATATTGTGAATCTCTCAGATCTCGACCTCCTAATCCCATATAATGCCGAAGGAATCGGCCTTTTCCGCTCCGAATTTCTTTTTTTTGGCAAAGAACTCCTTAATTTCTCAGAAGAAGATCAATTTATCCTCTACCAACAAGTGATGGAAAAGGCGAGGGGAATGCCTGTCATTTTCCGTACATTTGATGTAGGGGGTGAAAAGGGGAATATCAACCAATACGAACCCGAGCCTAACCCAGCACTCGGTTGCCGTGGGATCCGCTTCCTTCTTAGGAACCGCGAAATCTTTGAGCAGCAACTCCGCGCCCTTCTTCGGGTCAGTCCAGATGGAGACATTCGGATTCTTCTCCCGATGATTTCAGATCTAGACGAACTTTATATAGCAAAAGAGATAATTCAAGAATTAGCCTTGCAGCTCCGCTCGGAAGGACATGAAATAGCTGATGAGATTCCTATTGGGTGTATGATTGAAGTTCCCTCAGCTGCTTTGATGTCTAACCTTATTGCTCGCGAATGTGACTTTCTCTCTATTGGAACTAACGATCTTGTTCAATATACCCTTGCTGCCGATCGGGCAACAGAAGAACTTAATTCCTATTATAAGCCGACCCATCCCAGTATTCTCCGGATGATTAAGCATATTGTTCAAGAAGCAAACTACCATAATATTCCTGTTAGCCTATGTGGTGAAATGGCCTCCGATCCCCATATTATCCCCCTTCTTCTAGGTCTGGGCATTCGGAAACTTTCTTGTTCCTCCCGCTTTATTCCAGAAGTTAAGAAACTTGTCTCAAAGCTTTCCATAGAAAAATTAAAAAGCTTCACGGAGGAAGCTCTTAGTCTAGAAACAGCCCACGAGGTGGAAGCTTTTCTAAATAACTCTAATATTGGCCTTGTTTAAGTGAGGCCTGGCTTAAATGAGTCAACAATTTATCAAATCTCAAAAGACAATTTCTCCATCTCCGAACAAGGAAAAGTCTACTTTTCTCCAAAAAAACCGTCTTCTCTTAAAAATGCAAATCAGAAAAGCACTGAATGCAATTTGTCAAAGTTATGAACAGGAAATAGAGGAGAGTCTTCAGAATGACTTAGACTTCTGGTGTATGGCTTTTCCAGTCGAATTTATCACTCTCCGCAACATTAAATATATTGCAACGATGATTTACCACTCTAATCACCTTAAAAAGGGAATTAGAATGGAAAGTAACTATGAATTCTATCAAAAAGCATGGGAGTTAAGTTCTTGAAGGGGCAACAATAACGTTCCCTTTTTCTTTTCAAAGAGTCATTGGAAGCTTATTGGGAATCCATATTGATACTACAAAAGAGATTCTTACAAAGAAAGGGATTCTCTATTCTCTATTAGCTTGTAGCCAAAAGTTTGAGTTATTAGATCCTTATTACGAGGTATAACCGAATGTTGTGTCTGAGAATAAATGAGCGTATCCTTGGAAAG
>CBEWFH010000084.1:0-5938 GCA_965555895.1 uncultured Simkaniaceae bacterium | reverse complement strand
CGATTCGTTTCAAAAGTTAGGATTATCAACCTTTAGGTAAACACTCTCAAATTTTTATTTCATTAAAATTTCTTGATAGCCTATACTTTTGGTAGCAAAATTACTAACGGTTAACACCAGGGGATAAAAATGAAGAAACTTATTCTAGCATCACTACTACTAATCAGTAGTGCTTACACTGATTATGGCCATAATAGACCTCAGATTTTCTATCCTGAGCAAAACTCTCAAAAAGCTGGCAGTATTCTTGCATTTGGAGAGCATGAGTTAAGGGGGAAAAGCCCAGATGGAATTATTGAACTCGAAGATGGAACACAGTTTAAGGCGATCTCTGGTCATCAAAGAACTTTAGAATCTTGGAACTTCTACAATCGGATAACTTTTTGCCCGAACCCTTATTTTTTTGGAAGATCAGAGTTTTATGTAATGAACCTAAGTAACGGTGAAAATTTCAAGGCAGATATGTGGGCAAGTCCTGCTGTAAAAAACACTCATACCTACCGCCTTTCATACATTGATAGAGCCTATGAAGAAGTGGTTCTTGTTTCCAATCAGGGACATAAAATGCGTTGGAAAATCAAATCAGACGATTTTAACTACCTCCGTTTTTGGAGTCTTGGTGATGCTATTGTTGTTGGAAAGAACGAAGGGCTGTATTCATGGTTTAGCTCTGACCCAGAATATATTCTAGTTAGCTACAGTGCGACAGAAGATATTCTCTATGTAAGAGCAACCCCTAAACCGTTATAAAATAGGAGAAAAATATGAGATTAGTTCAACCAAGAAGCGATCAAGCACCTCCCTATAAACCACCAACTCCAAAAGATCGTTTGTTCTACCTCCTTTTAACGTTAGGAGCATCCGCAGTTGTTTATAAGACAGCCCGTAAAAATATCAGAGGACTAGTTACACTGTGCGTTGGTTCATTTGGTCTTTATCATTCGCTTGGCTGCAGTTGGAAATGTATCAAGGATATAGCAAACACATTTTTCGGCGGGTTTGGAGGACCTAGCTCTGGCGGATTGGGTACATGTGACCCTTCTTCTGAGTGGAGCGATAGATATCCCCAGACTCCTCCTAGCTCAAGTACTACCTTAACCGGTGGCGTTGATACTACGGAAAGGCAATCAAAGCGGCATCAAGGAGGCAGTCCACTTTCTAGTCTTAGCTCTCAGCAAGACGATTTTCCTACTCTAACAATCGTTTATCAGCCTACACCTACTAGTTATCCTAGCTCAAGTAAATCCTCAACTGGTGCAACTGATCAATCGGAAAGGCAATCAAAGCGCGAGAGTGAGACTAACAACGACTGGAGCAGAAAGACAACCAAAGCGCAAGGGTGGGACTAACAACGACTGGTAATGATAAACAAAAATTGCCATTGACCTGAAGGGCTCCTGAATCTATTGTGACGACAAGGGGACTTAATAACCTGAGTCTTGAGTTTATTTCACTTACTTCTCAGGGATTTTTAGCTTTCTTCCCTCTCTTTTTTTCTTGAAAAGGGGCAATTTGACCCTTTCCTATCGGAAAAAAGAAAGGGAATTTAAGCAAAATCTCCTCTGAGAACTGAGCAAACTAAACCCGAAACTCTGGTTTTTATGAAACTGTTCCACATTAAAGCGATTCTAGTGTCTGTTTGGCATTTTTCTTTTCTTTGCATAAAAAAGGAATAGCTTCATGGCTGATGATTTTTCATTTTCTTCCCAGAGCTTTAAGTATTGGGAGATTTTCCTCTCGTGGCTTTTCAAGTATCCGTCGCGTTGCTACGCACTCAGGAAGGAAATAGGGGCGCAAGTCTATGAAAACCCTTCAGAGAGCTTTCTAAATTTCGGAAAGAGCTATCGGGAGCGGTTTGCATCGAAAGGAATCATCTGCCGCGTCACTCCCAGTTTTAAAGATATTGAGCGGGCAGGCGAGGTTTTAAGGCTCATCTACAAGAATATCGAAAACTCTAAGCTTTGTGAATGGGCTGTTTGCGAGGTTCTTGCTAAGGTGATGGCTTACCGGAACCTTAAGATTGGACATACGATTCCCCTTCCGATTATGGGAAGTGATGGATGCATGGTGATGAGCACTTATGTAATCGATCGTGTTTTTCATCTCTGGAATAAGATACGTGCTTTTGGCCTTGTCAGATCAGATGCTGATGGGGCACCGATTCTCCTTTTTCGAGGGACCGATTTTTCTATTATGACTGAGGGTGGTCGCGCATCGATCATTAGCGATTTAGATCCTAAGGGACCGGGATGGACCCTTTTTGAGAAGGGGCAAAAGCCTATTCGGGAGTGGCTAAAAAAAGAAAATCGGGCTGCTAGGGTGATTGGTCATAGCTTAGGGGGTGTTGTAGCAGCATATACGGTGATTCATGAGGCAGAATGGATGAGTCAAGAGTCGCACGAAAGCTCTTATGCTTTTAATTTTCCTGGTGTACCGCTAGAGTTTGCAAATAGGTGGGAGACGATGGAAGAAAAGCCGGCGTTTACTGGATTTGTTTGTCGCGGTGATTTGATCTCAAAACTTGGTACTCTATTTGGCTCTATCTATGAAATCTCCTTGGATAAGCCCCTTTCTCCTGTAAGGGCTCATGAGATCCTTCTATTTGCTGAGGCCCGGGGATACTTACACGAGGTCGATATAGAGGGTGAAAATAGCTCTAAGTCTCGGGAATTTTATTCGAAGTTGCAGCAACAAACCTCTTCCGTAATATATGATTTTGGGTTAAAATTCCTTTTTCCTAATTAATACTTTTAACAGGAATATAGCATGATGGATATGGATCCCGCACTGATAGAAGCACCTTATCATCACGAAGTTGTTATCGATGGTGACATTAAAGCCATGGCGCCGCTTCTCGCCCTTTATGATGGAATGATAGCTTGCATAGAAGAGGAATATGAGGGAGAGGGAAAGATGAGGCAAAATAGTGTTGAGCCCCACCTTGTTCTCTATTCTCGCAGCTCGTGTGGCTATTGCAAGCGGGTGACGAACTATCTGCAGCAAGAGCATAAGACGATCCCAATAAAAGATGTTGGAAGAGATTCTAATGCAGCAAAGGAGTTGGTCCGTATTGGTGGTAAAAGGCAAGTCCCTTGTCTTGTTATCAATGGAAAAGCTCTCTATGAATCATCAGCGATTATACAGTGGCTCAGCAATCACAAAGGTGAATACTAAAAACTCAGGTTAAAAGAGAAGCAAGAATAGGTGGAGCATGTTTTAAAACCTATTCCTGATCCTCAAATATCCATTGGAGGAGAACAGAATCCATCCAGTGAAAACCACCTTTTTGACCTGGAATCCCTAAAAAGCCTAAGTGTCCACCGTTCTCGGTAATCAATATCTCTACATTTTCTGGTATCCCCTCTTTTTCGAGGAAATTGCAGTCAACGATTGGATCGTCACGGGAAAAAAGGATATGGCAGGGTACAGCAATTTTATTAACAAGCCTACCGGAGCTGCAGGCCTGATAATATTCGGTAACATTCTGATACCCTGATTGTGGAGCAATATAAAACTCGTTAAATTCAAGAAGGGTCATCTCTACGGGTATACGGATGGGCGGCAGTTCATCAAAGCTCTCATGGCGAGAGTTAACCTCATCTCGAAGTGCGGTCATAAAGTACCGCTCATAGAAGGGGTTCTTGGAAAGATGCTCAATGGTTGATTGGACATGAATAGGTGGATTAACAGAGATGATCTTATCAACCAACCCTTTAGCCTCTTCTCCCCTTTCTCCTCCCATTTTGAGGATGAGGTTTCCCCCCATCGAATAACCGATAACTGTAAGGGGCGAATAGGGAGTATCTCGTTTGATCTCTTTAAGGGCCTGCCAAATATCGTCACTTGCCTCAGAATGGTACATCTTTTGCGCATACCCACGCCCACTTCCACACCCTCTTAGGTTGATTCTTGCGGTTCTCACCCCTTTTTTATGAAGTTTCTTAACCATCCGAACAATATAGGTAGAGCGGTGAGAACCACAGAGGCCATGAATAAGAACCACAGTAGGATCACTTTCCTTCCACCCCTTCGGTGTTGTGATCTCCATTACAATCTTATCCCCATCTGCAAGATGAACAAAACGTCTTAAGGATGAAGGGTTACTTGAAAATGAAAGGAATGATGCCGCTATTGTTTGTGCATGACAACCTGTCCATAATGGAAATGGCTTAAATTCAGGCTGATCTAACACGTTTTTTTCCCAGAAAATGATTTGTCATAGTTGTAGCGTTATGGGATTTCTATCCCATTGATACTCTGTAGTTGTAGTTATTGTTTGGTAATAACGTTTTAATACAACAATCGGTCCCCTATATTTATTGTACAAACGGGAAAATTTAAAAAAAAGGGGTTTTGAAAATATTTATTTGGAGATTGAGGGTGTGAAACTTAGGGAAGAGGGATGGAATAAAAGAACACAAGACACTCAGTTCCAGGGTTTCGGAAACCAAGGCTTGCATTTGAGATATGATAAAACATCCCTCCAATACGGGAGTGGTTCTTAAACCGGTAGGAAAGCTCTGCAGAAGAGCGATACTCAAGAGGAAAACCAAGTTCCATCCCTCCTCCTTTAATATAGATTCCTGGGGCAAAGCTAGGGGTGAAAACCACTCGGGTGGTGAAGAAGATATCAAAGGCAATCCCAGTATAGAAGTAGCCAGAACCGCTCGAGGTTGCCATTACCCCGATCAGAGGGCGAAAGAAGAGCATTGAATTTTTATAAAAGGAGAAATCAGAACGGTATTCTACTTGGAAGGCAACCGATTTTTTATTCCGTACAATATTAAAGACTCCCACTCCAAGATTAAGAAGTTTGCTCTCTTCGATAGGAGGTTTTTCACTTGCCACAAGGGCAAAAGAGAGGGCAATAAAGAGGATCAGTTTTTTCATTTTAAGGCCTCTACAATAGCTTTTCTAAATTCTGGAAGGTCAACAGGGGTTCGGGAGCTGATTAAATGGCCATCGATCATTACAGCTGCATCTTCCCATATTGTCCCTGCATTCTCAAGATCATCTTTAATCGCTGTGGTTCCCGTTGCCTTTTTTCCTTTGAGGATCTTTGCTGAGATGGGAACCCACTCTCCATGACAGATAAAGGCAATCATCTTTTTTTGCCGATCCATTTCTTGAACAAGAGTTAAAATCTCGTGGATACGGCGGAATTTATCAGGAGCAAATCCTCCAGGAATTAAAACCCCGTCGAAGTCACCACTTTTTAGCTCTTTAAAGGGGATATCACTCTCGCAAGGATAACCATTCTTACCGGTGTAAATCTTTCCACCCTCTTCCCCTGCTAATACAACCTCAATCTCACTTTCACACATCCGGATGACGGGATATAAGAGTTCTAACTCTTCAAAGGTGTCATGGATAAGGGCAACGACTTTTTTCATTTTAATTCCTAATTAATGTGCGAATATGGGCATCCGCTGGTTTTATAAAGCTAGAGAGGGCCTCATTAAAGGCCTCATGGAAACATTTGTCTCCACAAGTAAAGAGATCGACAAAGCAGGCATTGTGTTCTGGATAAGTGTGAATACTTGCATGACTTTCTGATAGGAGGATAACAAGGGTGTATCCCTCTCCATCGAAATGAAAATCGATATAATCAAGAACTCCTGCTCCTGCTGCTAAAGAAGCATTTATCATCGCCTTTTGAAGCTCTTCTTTATTGAGCAGGGCTTCATGGCTACATCCATAATAGCTCGCAATAAAATGTCGTCCTTGAAATTCATAGTCACACTCTTCGGCAAATAGGGTCACAAAAGGGGAAATAAGGAGAAAAAATAATCTCCTCCTTTTTCCTCTTTACTATCAATAGGCTTTCCTTTTTTGAGAGTGTTTACTTAAAAAATGATTCATGAGATTCTGGCCTTTTTTATAATCCGCCGATTCAACTCTGAAGTGCGACATTAGCCACCCCTCTACTAAGCTGGCT
>CBEWFH010000083.1:0-6009 GCA_965555895.1 uncultured Simkaniaceae bacterium | reverse complement strand
ATTCGATTCGTTTCAAAAGTTAGGATTATCAACCTTTAGGTAAACACTCTCAAAACTTAAAAGTCATCATTTGGGGTTTAAAGAATCCTTGCAGCAATAGCAGCAAGTTCCGAGCGCTCTGTTTTATGGAACATCACATGTCCATAGATCGGCTCCGATTTAAACTTATTCACAACGTAGGTCAATGCATTCGAGTTCTTATCGAGGTAAGGATTATCAATTTGAGTCGGATCTCCTGTTAGAATCACCTTTGTCCCCTTACCGGCCCTTGAAACAATGGTCTTCACCTCATGAGGTGTTAAGTTTTGAGCTTCATCGATAATAATATAGGTATGAGCAAGAGAGCGTCCTCGGATGAAGGTAACCGCTTCCATCTCAATCTTTTCACTTTCCATAATCCATTGTTTTGTATCTGAAGCATTTCCCGAACCAGAGGTCGTTTCACAGATATACTCAAGATTATCATAAATCGGTTGCATCCAATGGACCATCTTCTCTTCTTTTGTTCCCGGAAGATATCCGATGTCTTTACCAAGTGGCATGATAGGTCTTGAGATAAGGATCCGATTATAAACCCCTTCATCGAAGACTTTCCTAAGTCCACAGGTCAGAGCCATAAGGGTTTTACCTGTTCCTGCTTGCCCGAGCATCGTGACGAGCTTAATATTATCATCCAGCAGCATATGCATTGCACATTCTTGCTCATCATTAAGAGG
This sequence comes from uncultured Simkaniaceae bacterium, assembly GCA_965555895.1. Classification (GTDB taxonomy): domain Bacteria; phylum Chlamydiota; class Chlamydiia; order Chlamydiales; family Simkaniaceae; genus Neptunichlamydia. The sequence goes on along the minus strand of CBEWFH010000083.1, from coordinate 5,293 downwards.
TTTAATCCCCCAAATCTCTGCATTAAGCCCTTCGACACGCTCAATCCGTTTCTTTTTCCCGTTGTAGCGGCCAAAAGCTGTCGAGTTTTCGGGGCACGAGAACCTGAGGTACTCATTAGAGAGCAAGTCTTCACTTGGAAGCTGAATAGAACCCTTTGTCATAAAGGCATCAATCTCTTGTTTTGGGAGTTTAACATTTCTAAACCCCTTGTAGAGATTTTCATAAGAATTCTCGAGATTTTCGTAGTTTTTTGCCTCAATCCCAATTGATTCCGCCTTAATCCTTAAGACAAAATCTTTTGAGATTATTACTACAACATCTCTTCCCATTTGCTTTAGTTTAAAAGCAGCAAAGAGGATCCGGTGCTTATTATTGTCTAGGGATAGAGGAAACCCTTCTTTTGACATTGTCTTGTTTTCAACAAAAATAGAAAAATTCACCCCATTATCGAGTTTGATCCCTTTAAAGATATCACCCTTTAAATCATCAATGAAGCGAATCACTTGACGGGCGTTTTTACCTAGTTCATCACTAAAACGCTTTAACTTATCTAACTCTTCCAGAATCACAAGAGGCATAACGACGTCATTGCCCTCGAATTTCGCTATCGCATCTGGATCATGAAGTAGCACATTCGTATCGAGAACAAAAGTCTTACTTGCCATAAGCCCACTCCTGTTAAAACTATTATTACACGAATGAGAGCAATACAACGTACCCCCTTTCCTCTTTATAAGGGAATTTTTATTCCTGCCAAGTAAAAAAACTTTTTCTAGAAATGAAGAGAAATAGTAATATTGTAAGTAGTTAAATATACCGACTTTAAGGATACATATCAGCAATCAACCCGCCTGAGTGCTAACTAAAACTTGACCTAGATTTACCAAGACGCTATAATTGGGATTAAATAGCAATCATCTGGATGAGGAAATGATGAAAAAGATAAATCAAAAGATCCTAAGTATCCCCCCTTATATCTCAACTTCATGGAAGAATATCAATACTCTTCATATGAAAGAGATTCAGGGAAAGCCAGTCCTTATCATTGCCCTTCATAATGGGACTTCGATAGAAATTCCTGGGCTTGAACAAGTCCTTATTGAAGAGATCTTTGAGGCTCATTCGAAATATGTCGATCATGAGACAAAGGAACCTCAAGTTGAGTCTCTCAAAACCTTTGAGCCCTCCAAAGGATCAGAACCCTCTTTTTCGTTTGGCATCCCTTTTCAGATGAGCGGAGGAGATGGTTCACTAAATCCCAGTTCATTTCTTGAACATAATCCCAGTCAATCCGACTCTCCAGAAATGCCACCGGAAGTGATTCAAAAAATCACCTCTATTACAAAAGCTCTTGGAATGGATATGGGACAGATGAATATTCCAAAAGCCGAGCCACATTGCAATTGTCCTTACTGTCAAATTGCCCGTGTCATCCAATCTGATAACCAAGAAGTAATCTCCGAAGCAACTACTGAAGAAGAAGTATCAGAAGAGGATTTACGTTTCCGCGATTGGGATATCAAGCAAAAAGAGGATAAACTTTATATTGTTTCAAATCCATTAAACAGTGAAGAACATTATCAAGTTTACCTTGGGAATCCTATCGGTTGCACGTGTGGAAAAGAGAATTGTGAACATGTCCGCTCTGTCTTGAATAACTAAGGGGAGTCCCTAAGTCATGTTTTTTCATGGTCTTTTAAATCAAAGTCTCCTAAAATACGGAATTAGAATGTTTCTTATTGAAGGAGTTTGAATATGTCTAAAGCCTTTGCTTTGATTGCATCATTAATCGTATCAGCAGTTCCTGCTATTGCTTTTGCAGATGCAGCCCCACCGCTCGACAAATCCATTATATCAGTCGAACAAATGCCAACCCAAACGGGTTCCAATTTTAAATCATTTACAGGAAAAATCATTGGAAACAATGTACGGATGCGAACAGCCCCCGACTTAGATAGTCAGATCATTGAAGAATTTGCAAAAGATGAGTATGTCGTTGTCTCCGGAGAGAATGGAGAATTCTATGCAGTAGAAGCTCCTGCCCATCTTAAAGCTTATATATTTCGTGGTTTCGTTATCGATGATGTAGTTGAGGGAGACCGTGTCAATGTCCGTCTTGCTCCTGATCGTGATGCGATTATTATTGGCCATTACAGCACAGGCCATCAGATTGATGGGAAAATTTGTGATGATAACAACAAATGGCTTGAGATTGACGCCCCCAAAGAGACACAGTTTTTTATTGCTAAAGAGTATGTCGAATATGCAGGCAAACCTGAGCTAAAAGTCGTCCAAGATAAGCGAAAAGCAACTGTCACACAGCTTCTAGAATCTACTAGTCTATTAAGCCAAGGAGAAATGCGAAAAGCTTTCAATGAAATTGACATTGACCGACTCACTTATAGCTACCAATCAATCGTTACAGATTATTCTGATTTTCCAAAATTTGTAATGCAAGCTGCAAAAGAGCTTTCAGCTATTCAAGAAGACTATTTGCACCGCAAAATTGCTTTCTTAGAAGTGAAAGCTTCAAAAATGGGTAGAAAACACACTTCTGATGATATCTACGAGGTTGCTTACCATTCCCATGAAGCAGTTTCTCCAACAGATCGGATGAAGGTTTGGGAACCTGTTGAAGCAGCTATTTATCTGAGCTGGTCTTCAATGCACCATGCCAAAACAATGGATGATTTTTATGGCGATCAAAAGATGAAGAGTCATAACGTTTCAGGAATATTAGAAAGCTATAAAGAACCAGTAAAAAATAAGCCAGGTGACTTTATCTTGAAAGATCATGATGTCACAATCGCTTATATTTATAGTACACAAGTCAACCTTGATGAATATGTAGGAAAACGGGTGAACTTGCTTGTTTCATCAAGGCCTAATAACAACTTCGCTTTTCCGGCATACTACGTCATCGAAGTTGAGTAAGTGCATAATTCCTCCTTCTTATCCCATTCTCCTATGTCTTTAGAGATAAGAGAATGGGCTATTTGTATTTTATCAGCAGATACCCTAGATGAGAAACTCTATGTTCCTGATCAGTTAACCGATCGAGAGCCCGGTCCTCCAATGATTTGGAATGAGCCGGCCCTCCCCAGTGGGAATGGGGTTTCAGTTCCGTAGACGTGAAGGAAAACTCCCCCCTTTTGAAAGTCATCGCGACCCAAACAATCGGGCAGCATGTCTCCACCGTTTTGCAGGACATGAACTTCTTGCCGTTGAAATCATGGCCTATGCACTCCTTAAGTTTCCAGATGCTCCTCCTCACTTTAGAAAAGGACTTGCTCATACCCTTAAAGAAGAACAAGAACATGTCCGCCTCTATATCAAGGAGCTTACCCGGCTTGGTATAAAATTTGGGGACCTCCCCCTCTCTATCGCCACTTTTGGTGCCACACCCCCTATCTTAATACCCCTCTTTCTTATGTTTCGGTTATGAGCTTGACCCTTGAGATGGCAAACCTAGACTTTGCTCCGATGTATGGCACTTCTTTTGAAAAAGCTGAGGATAAGGATGCAGCAAAGCTGATGGCACGTATCCTTAAAGATGAAATTGCCCACGTCTCCTTTGGGTGGCGGTGGCTCCAAAAATTCAAAAAGAAAGAACTCACCGATTGGGATGCATGGAAAGAGGCCCAAAGTCCCCTCCTCACTCCTAAGAAGGCTCGCGGCTTTCTCATCCATGAAGAGCACCGAAGAAAAGCGGGCATTTCTGAAGAGTGTATTGAAAACTTGAAATCCCAATGACTTTCCTATAAAATCTCCGGGTATGATTCAATTATTTGCAATACTTGTTTATTTTTCCTTAGCCCTTGCCGTAGGAGTGATTTCCTATAAGAAACAGACGAGCTCTGCTGAGTTTCTGATAGGAAACCGATCGCTAGGCTATTGGCTGACGGCACTCGCTGCCCACGCCAGTGATATGAGCAATTGGCTCTTTATGGGTTATCCCGCCATTATTTTTACCGGTGGCCTTTTTAATGGATGGGTAGCAATTGGCCTCACCCTTTGTATGCTTCTCAACTGGCAATGGATCGCTCCAAAACTCCGCGTTCTTACAGAAAAAAATGGGAACCTCACCCTCTCCAGCTTCTTTGAATCAAAGCTCGGCGATCGCTCTGGACTCATCCGCCTCTTTTCAGCGGGAATTTGCCTCGTCTTCTATTCGATCTATATTGCAGCAGGTCTTGTGGGGTTAAGCTATTTAGGAGAAAGCTTATTTGGAATTAGTTACATACTTGGAATCTCTATTGGAATAGGGATTGTGATCACCTACGTCCTTATTGGAGGATTTGTCACCCTTGCCTGGCTCGATCTATTTCAAGGGCTCTTTCTCCTAGGGGTTATCATAGCGATTCCCCTTATTCTCCTTCCAAAGATTGGGGGGATCGAGGCCATCCAAACTACCATAACAAACAAGCCCTCACTTCTCCCCTCACTGAAAGGGCTCACCCTCCTTCAAATCATTTCAATGTCTCTTGGCTGGGGACTTGGTTACTTTGGACAACCCCATATCCTTACAAAATTTATGGGGATAAAGGATCCAAGTAAAATCAAAAAATCAAAAAGGGTGGGGATGTCTTGGATGATCCTTTCCCTCGTTGCTGCAACTTTTGTGGGCTTCGTTGCCGTTCCATTTTTCTCAAATGGTATTGAAAACCCTGAAATGATCTTTATCGAAATGGTTAAGCAAAGCTTCAGCCCCTTTATTATAGGGTTTATCCTCTGCGCTATCATCGCTGCCATCATCAATGTGATGAGCTCTCAAATGCTTGTGATCTCATCGATTTTATCTGAAGACTTTTATAAAAAATTCTTCCATAGGCACGCGACTGAAAAAAAACTCCTCATGGTTTCCCGCTTAGCTATTTTGGGAGTGGCCTGTTTAGCTCTAATCATCGCCTTTAACCGCCCTGCCTCTATCTTCCAACTTGTTCTCTATGCGTGGTCAGGACTCGGAGCCGCCTTTGGACCTCTCCTCCTCTATACCCTTTATGGAAAAAAGCTCTCCCGAATGGGTGCCTGGGTTGGAATGCTTTCAGGAGTTGTAATCTCAGCTCTATGGCCAATGATCAATCCCTACATGCCAGTCCCTATCGAACCCCTTCTCCCAGCCTTCATCATTAGTTTCGTTCTCAACTGGGGAATTTCCCAGGTTGTCTTTGAAGAAAAGAGGGCCCTTTCAGAGGTAAACTAAAAAGTTTACTCTTTTATTTTTTATAAAATCCTATCATCCTTCCTCCTTGGTTTTCTTACGATTACCACAGGAGTTTTTTACCATCTTCA
>CBEWFH010000082.1:0-6163 GCA_965555895.1 uncultured Simkaniaceae bacterium | reverse complement strand
CTCCTTATGAAAGAGTCTTTTCAAAAAGAAATAAAAGGGTGCGTTATAGAGGGGTGGCTAATGTCGCACTTCAGAGTTGAATCGGCGCGCCTAAAAAAAATCTCTAGTTCGCAACACGCCCCTTTTCAGGGATAGAGATACCCATTGATCTCATCGTCTACAACCTGGGTTATCTTCCAGGAGGCAATCAGTCACCACACGGGTTGAAACTACCCTTAAAAGCCTCGAGAAAGGGTTAGAGCTCCTCTCTCCTGATGGGCTGATCAGTATGACCCTCTATAGAGGGTCATGCGGAAGGAAAAAGAGAAGAGAAGGCTGTTTTGGCCCAAGTTAGTGGTTTTTCTCCAAAAAACTTTCAACTTTCTCACCACCGGACCCTGAACTGCTCTAATCCCCCCTCTTTGCTCCTAATCAAAAAAAATATAGTATAAATTATTTTAATCTTTACCTATTTCAACAATTTGATATATCGAAAAGAAATGTTTACCAATTGCTTAAGAACTCTATTTGTAGTATAATTAGTAGTATGAGGGATAGTTATGTTTGTATAATAAATATTCCTAAAAACGTAGTGAGAAGGTATGTCAGCACAAAAAATTGATTCTAAAATTATAGATGCTTCAATGTTTTTTCAGGATGCTAAAGTAGAAGCACTTCATGAAAAACTCTATAGCAGAGAAATTCATCCGAGAGATAAACTTTCTGAAACGATTGCAGCAGTTAATTTAATCAATGTTCAAACCCTTTCACCTGCAGCAAGAGAGAAGTTCCAAAGCCTTTGCGGACGCCTTCATAAATTCAACACGAATATGATGGTCGATGCCATTGTTGATGAAGCGCAAAATTTTAGAAAAAACGAAATTTCAAGACCAAAAGATATTGAATTTTTAAGAAGCTCAATTGTTGAGATTTGGGAAAATAATACTCTTTCGGAAACTAACTCAAACCTTCTTCGTGTTGCATCGATCATTTTAGCGCAGTTGACTTCCGGAAAAAGACCCAATATGGTACACTCTTCTGATGTAAACCCTACACATGAGGGCGAGGTGCTTCCAGAATCGACTGTTAAGGGAACTAACACTTCTACAAACTGGAAAGATGGAGAACTTGCTTTTGAACTTTTAGAGTTGTCTGGCCTTTTTTACCAAGGGAAGATCAGTGAGGGTTTAGAGATGGTTAAAAATCTTCCAGAGAAACTCGAGATCCCACCTATTTCTGAAACAAGTAGTGCCGATGAAATCGCAATCTTTATTCAAGAAGCGATAGTTCTTTCTTTCAAGATTGGGCGGAGTGACGGATATACTCCTTCTTCTCGAGAGATCCAAGAGCTCCTAGAAGAGGCTGCATCTCTTTCATAATGGGATTGTTGGGAAAGTCGCTTTTTGCAGAATAAGCAGAGATTTTTGAGGAAATTTCGTGAATTTGCAAATTGTCATATATTTGTATATAAGCGATTTTCAAATTTGCAAAATTTACCAAAAAGAATGCTTAGATTGTGGGAATGGACTTTCCCAACAGTCCCATAATATAAAATGAGCCGGTAATAACGGCTACTGCTCCTTCTTTTTTAGCAGCACTAAGTGCTTCCTCAATCGAAGTAGGATTTTCAAATGTGGCGAGACGGGGATGCTTAGCTGGAAGAAAAGCAATATGATCGGCATACCTTCGAATAATCTCAAGAGAACCTTCAATATCTTTATCTTTCGACATTCCAAGTAAGACATGAATTTTGCGTCTAGGGTATTCCCTTTTAACCGTTTCAAAAAGACGGATAAAGGCGGAGGGGTTGTGAGCAACATCTAGGATAATATCACCATGTTTTTCATAGCGACAGGGTGGGTTTTTTGTTAGTCCTTCTGTTTCTTCGGTATCAAAGGGGAGAAGTTTTAGAGCTTTCCTAGCGATGCTTCGGCTATTTTTTCCAGCGATATAGAGAGGGTTCCCTTTTTTAAGAATAGCCTCATATTCCGCATTTACTCCAATCACCACAGGAATTCCTTTTTTGATAATCCCACTTTTTTCTTCGGCGATTTCCTCAAGCGTTTCCCCTAAAATGGAAGCATGGTCCATTTCTACAGAGGTGATAATAGAGAGGATGGGGGTGACGATATTGGTGGCATCTAGGCGCCCTCCAAGTCCCGCTTCGATGATAGCGATATCAACCTCATTTTCTGCAAAATAGTCAAAGGCAAGGAGTGTTGTTATTTCAAAGAATTTGGGGTCCTCTACTAAGGAGAGGATTTTTTCAAGACCAGAAACTACTTCTTCTTCAGAGATCATCTTTCCGTTAATTTGAATCCGTTCGCAATAGGTAAATAGGTGGGGAGAGGTAAAGAAACCAACACGGTACCCATTTTCCTGCAAAACAGTTGCTATCTTGAAAGCAACTGTCCCTTTTCCATTGGTCCCAGCAATGTGAACTGATGGGAATTTCCGCTCAGGGTGACCTAGTTTTTCAGCAAGGCTAAGAGGGTCTAAAAGAGAGGTTTTTAACTGTTTGCAGCGATTTAAGGAAAAGAGATAGTCGATCAATTCTTTATAGCGGCTCATTCATCACCAAAGATTGCTTTCACACGTTCTTCATCGACCCATGATGAGCCAAGCTGAATATAGGACTTAATCGTTCCGTGAAAATCTGATCCCCCACTGACAAGCCACCCCCTTTCTTTAGCAATTTTTAACCATTTTTTCTCCTGCCCGTTATGAAAGACTCCATAGTAACACTCAATCCCATCAAAATCCATTTCATAGAGATCTCTTAAAATCTCATTTTTTTTTATGAGATGGGGATGGGCAATGAAAGCCTTTCCTCCAGCACGATGGATGATATCAATCGTTTCCTCTGGAGTAAAACTTTCTCCAGGTTCAAAATAGGGTTTCCCTTCTCCGATGTAGCGATCAAAAGCTTCCTGAATAGAGGAAATATAGTTTTTTTTAAGGAGTAGTTCCGCGATGTGGGGGCGCCCTACCGTCCGGTCATTTGGATTGCCGAGCTCTTCTTCTTCAATGATAATCGAAAGACGCTTGAGTTTTTCTAAGATCACCCGGTTTCGGTTGAGCCGCCTTTCTTGGTGTTTTTTACAAAAAGTAAGAATTTCAGGAGTTTTCTCCATCCCATATCCAAGTAAATGAATTGGAAATTTCTTGTGACGTGTTGAAAACTCGGCTCCTACATAGAGCTTTATCCCCAATTCTTTAGCTTTATCAAAGAGTTTATCGGTATAAGCATTAAGGGTGTCATGATCGGTAATCGCAAGGGCACTTAGCTCTTTTTCTTTGGCAAGTTCAAGGAGCTCTATTGGGGTGGATGTTCCATCTGAACAGGTAGAGTGACAGTGAAGATCGGCTCTATACATTTTCACCAAGCCTATAGGGAATGGGTCGCACTTCCATCTCAAGTTCATTCCCTGTCTTTTCCTTTACGATTTCCCTAACTATCTTTGCGAGTTCTAAAACATCTTGAGCTGTCGCTTCTCCCCGATTCACAATGAAGTTTCCATGGAGCTTTGAAACCTCTGCCCCTCCAATCCTCAGCCCTTTAAGGCCGCACTCCTCGATAAGGGTTCCTGCGCTCCCCTCTTTAGGATTTCTAAAGATACACCCCGCACTTTTTTCTCCATAAGGTTGGGTCGCTGTTCGGTATTCAATAATCTGAAGCTGTTTTGCCCTTGCTCCATCGACTTGCTCAAGCTTAAAACGTCCTGATACAATGATCCCATTCATCGATTGAAAGGATGATGTGCGGTAGGAAAAAGAGAGTTCTTCTTTTTTCTTTTCGAGGTAATTTCCTTCTTCATCGATATAACCGACTGCCATTAAAGGCTCGCACGTCTCCATCCCATTTGCTCCTGCATTCATATAAATCGCCCCACCAACAGAGCCAGGAATCCCACTTGCAAATTCGAGTCCTCCCCACTTTTTTTTAGCCGTTTGAGCTCCAAGAAGAGAGAAAGAATAGCCAGCCCCAACATGGAGATTTTCCTCATCAAATTCGATAAAATCGATCTTATTGAGAATGACGAGTCCATCAAATCCTCTATCATCGAAAAGGGAGTTTGATCCTTTTCCCAGAGCCCAAAATGGAATCTTTTCGCGCGCGGCATACTTTCGAATCTCTTCCATTTCTTGGATAGTATGAATGGTAATAAATTGACGTGCATTTCCCCCGATTCCAAATGTAGATAGACCCTTTAAAGGTTTGCGGTGCTCAATACGGGTTTCGATAGACATGGGGCTTCCTCTGAGTGAAAGATTGCATCTAAAACAGCGTTAACAAACGCTCCTCCCTCGGGTGTTCCAAACTTCCGACTGAGTCGAATTGCTTCAGAAATAACCACTTTTGGAGGGACCTCTCTTTCAAACTTGAGCTCAAAAACGCCAAGTCTTAAAACATTCCGCTCAACGCGGGAGATCCTTTTAAAATCATAATCTTTTGAAAAGTTAGAAATCAAGGAATCGATCTCTTCTCCATCGGCAAATATTTTTTCTACCTTAGCGGAAGCCTGGTGCAAAACTTTCCTTGTTACCACAAATTGGTCCAACATGGAAGTTAGCAGCTTTGCACCGGAAAGATCATTGAGATCCCGACTATAAACCATCTGAAATACGATTTCTCGAAACTTTTTTTGAGAGATTGCCATAACGCCATTACTATACCACATAACCTCTCCTTTAAAAAAGGATAAATTTTTTATTTACAAATCACATGTATAGGGGTAAATAAAGAATTATGTTGGAATACCATGAAGAACTAAGACTTGCTGGGCATATTCTTTTAGCAACCTTTCTGGGGGCCGTTATAGGCCTTGAGAGAGAGCGCCACGTAGGGCTTGCTGGGATTCGGACCCATGCAGCCGTAGCGCTCGGCGCCTGCCTTTTTGGCTTTATTTCAATGAATATTTCCCCCCCAAGCTTTGCTAATACGATGACAGGAACAGCAGATCCCTCGCGGGTTGCCGCTCAAATTGTCAGTGGTATTGGTTTTTTGGGGGCCGGTGTGATCCTCCGCGACAAAGGGCGGATCCGCGGGTTGACAACAGCTGCCTCCCTTTGGGCAACTGCCTCTATCGGCCTTTCCATCGCTAATAAGATGTATATTCTAGGGGTCTGTTCCACAGTGATTATTCTTGCTCTCCTCTCTTTATATCGAGTCCCTGGATGGGTGAAGTGGAAGCAAAAAAAGCGGAAACAGATTTATGATGATGATTGATAAGCTAGATTTTCGGGATTAATCTCGAAGCCTTCTTGTAGATACCTATTGAGGGCCTCCCGAACATTCTTTTCATTTCCACCAATAAGTCTTAAAGCATCACTTAAAGGTTGATAACGATCAGCAATAATCGTCCTTCCTGAAACAAGTTCTGCCCGTCCGATGACTGTCCCAATAATTTCAGAGCTATTATTTTCAGTCAGAGATTGTCCTGCTGCCATCTGGAAATAAACCCGTGTAATAACATTAAGGACAACACCCCGGTCGATATCAAGTTTACACACTTGACCAAATGAAGCTTTCAACTCATTGCTAGTTTATTTTTGCCCCTAATTTGTATGAAACGCTTTATTTGATTGCAGTTTGATTGTAACCTCAGATTCGTATCTTTAGCTATAGTGTATAGGAGTAAAAATGAGTAGAAGCAAGGAAAATGAAAATTGTGATCCGTTATCTTAAGGGAGAAGCTATCGATCCTTTAAGTCGTGAAATAGGAATTGCAGCTTCACAAATTGAAAAGTGGCATCACAGAGCCCTCAAAGGGATCTCTCTGTCACTGAAGGATCGAGAAGGTGCTCTTTTGCAAAAAAATCTTGATCTAGCCAAAAAATGTATAGGCGAATTATCAATGGGGGGTGAACTTTTCAGGGGGAAAAGTAAAAAACAAGATTTTTTTGGGGGAGGGAAGTGGTAGAGATGAGCCAGACCATTTCCCTTGCTACAAACAAGTCTTATGGGCTGAAAAGAGCTTGTCAAATATTTGGCCTTTCTCGATCAACAATATATCGAAGAAAACTCAGGGACCCCGAAGGCCTATTGCTTAAGAGAGGGGCTAGGAGTAAAATATCAGATAAAGATCTTTTGGGGAAAACTTGTGAGGATATTCGGTGTCGCTAACCATTGGAATATAGAATGTTTGGGGTGGAATGTATGTAAGGTTGGAGAGCGATTTGC
>CBEWFH010000081.1:0-6177 GCA_965555895.1 uncultured Simkaniaceae bacterium | reverse complement strand
TGAGCCACCTCCTTGGCTATCAAGCCTATCAGAGGTGACATTTCTACTTTGGAGAATGGTGACATTATCATTTTGGGCTTACAGGTCTTAAAAAAATATTGACAAGAAATTTACAAAAACATAAATCTTCTCTGAAGATTGATTTGGAGACGAGAATGAGGACACAGGGATCAAGCTCTCATCTAATACAAATATGCAAATACGATAATTGGCGCGAAACAGGCTGCTTTGTAAAATGATCGTTGGTTATATACCACAGTAATCAATCCACAAAAAGGAATATTAAAATGAGCTTGCCTATTACTTCAAATATATCAAATTACTTTCCAAAAATTAGAATTACATCACCAGAACAGGCAGTTAAACATCTAAAAAAGATCGCTATTCCAGCTATTACTCTTGTTGCAGCTTCAATGATTAATGGAGCGCAAGCTATTGGCTACGTCGAATGTATCGATAATTGCAATGAGCACCGCGACGCCCATCCACTTGCTAAATTAATATGTTACGGGTTGTGTGCCCTCTTTGCTAAAGATTGATTGAGAGGGTAAATTGCTTAGAGATTTTCTAATTAGCGTTCCAGGGATGGCTTGTATTCTTTTATTTAAGCTGTTTTCATCATCCGTTCTTCTGTGCTTGGGAATTCAACTTTTTGATTTTAATAAGCTAATCCCTTTTTTCTCTTTGAAGAGAGTGATCAGTATTTTCTTTCTTCTTGTAGCCTTTCGTATTTTCTATGGAGCGATGCACTTTTTTTAACGTGAATTTTGTTGTTTATATTACTAGGAACCTTAACGGCAATCAGCAACCAAGGGAAAACCAGCGTCATCAAGGTGGGAATAACGAACCAATTGCTCCTCTGTTAGGAATTCAGTGTGCATGTGTAGGTGTCTCAAAAAACGTTCGTTTGACAAGATACCATTTTGAGCGTGTTGGACTAGCGGGCTCATTCGTGTATTTTGTAGCGGTTTCGTTTGTTAATCTTTTATTCCTAAAGATTTACACCTATCGCTCGTAGACCTCTGCTTACCAAAGAATTTTGTGTCAACCCAAGGTAGAAATGTCACCTAATTCTCCAAAGTAGAAGTGTCACCATTTTACGAGCATCGACCGCAATCCGCGACGCGACGAGCAGCCCTTCGGGATGGCTCGGCGAAAGAGCGGCAAGGACTCTTTTTCCTCTTATCTCCATGGCAGGACTTGCTGCTTCTCTTCCGAACTTCTCATTTATAATACCTAAGAACTCAGGTAAAAACCTGTTCCCTTCTTCTATGGCATTGATCCCTCTCAATCTCATTTCTTTGATCAACCGATCTTGAAAAACGCCATTTTTCCTTTCTACTCTTTCTTTGGCCTGTGGACTGTTCGCACAGATTAAATCAATACCAAGATCTTTTACTACCTGGCCAAAATGGGTGATCCCCACCCCTGTTTTAATTTCTTCTCTATTGACTCGAAAAACACTATGCTTATCCACATATAACCCTAATGATCTTCCATACTTTCCCAAGTGATTCCTCAAAAGATCTAAGTACCCATTGGTTGTTTCTGTTTTTACAAACCGGGCAGCAGTTGTTTTACTAGTCGCATCATCTACAAACTGGATTAAAACGCATTTCTCACTTCTTCCTTCAAAACCAATCATGTGGAGATCTATCTCCCTGAATCAGCTCTCCAAAGCGCTTTCTTCTCTCCCTTCTTTGATAGATCCTCAACTCTCTTTTCCTTTTCGTTTCCCATAGACCTTCCTCTATCAGCCATTTTCTCACGGTCTCTTCCGATACTTTTATCCCCTCGAGTTCTTCGATCTTCTCCTTCGCAAGGATTGGTCCAAAATCCTGAAGTTTGCTTTTGATTACTTTGATTGCCCTGCCTCGGATACCCTCGTCAATTTTTCGGTTACTTTTCCTTCCTCTCTTAAGCGAGATCAACCCACTTTCCCCTTGCTCTAGGTACCCCTTCCTCACTCTTTTTCTTTGTCTCAAACATAGCCCAAGCTCTTCACTAGCCTTCGCTATAGTCAATTTTTTCCTATCTATTTGTCTCATAATTCCGAGACGCTCAGCCTCTTTTATACTCATTTTTAATGTCTCCTTCATGAGCCACCTCCTTGGCTATCAAGCCTATCAGAGGTGACATTTCTACTTTGGAGAGAATGGTGACATTATCATTTTGGGCTTATAGTCAAAAAGTACACCTTTCCTCAAAAGAAAAAATCGGTTAATATTGCATTTTGAAATAATGAATTGAGATAAAAAGTGGATACGACTAGTGAAAAAGAAGTGTGGGATGAAACGACAAAATTATTTTCAAATCATTCTTATAAGTTTGGCCTCCATTGGTCTTTCAACTTTCGCAATGACCCAAAACGGTTAGGCTTTGTCCTATCTCGTTATAAATTTGCCTCAAAAATGCTCGGGAAACGGAAGCATATTTTAGAGCTTGGATGCAGTGATGGAATTGGATCAACCATTCTTGCTGAAAATGCCCCACTATATACCGGAATAGATTTGGATGAACCTGCCATTAATGCAGCCAAGGACAACTTTTCAGATAAGAGCTTCTCCTTTATTCACGATGATTTTATGGGGAAAAATTATGGGGTTTTTGATGGGGTTGTTTCACTAGATGTTGTAGAACATATCTTGCCAGAATATGAAGATAACTACTTCGACACTATTTATGAAAATTTAAGTGAAAATGGAATATGTGTTGTTGGAACCCCAAACTTAACAGCAGCCCCTTATGCCTCCAAAGCTAGCCAATTGGGTCATGTTAATCTCTATAGCCAGGAAAGGCTCGTTGAAACGATGGAAAAATACTTTTATCAAGTCTTCCCTTTTGGAATGAATGATGAGACGATGCATACCGGCTTTGGTTCTATGGCTCATTATCTAATCTGTGTTGGCTGTCACAAAAAGGAGATATCCCATGATTGATATAGAACACTTTAATGAAAAAGGATGGGTTGTTATTGATTTTATCGATCCTTCTCCTATCTTAAAAGCAAGAGAAGAACTACAAACCTATTTATCAAAGCTTCTAGGGAAAAACATCCCACTTGAAGACTACCATAAAGAAGTGGAAGATGATCTTCTTCATACTGAGATCCAAGTCAAAATGACAAAATTTTTCCGAGATTGTAAGTTTGGAAAACCTATCATTGAAAACCAACTCTCCCTCTTCAAGCCTCTCATGGGGCTAGATCTTTTTGTCCAAAGAAACCCCTATTTAAGAATGGCTAGGCCTGGAAAACCACAAGATAATATCGGCTATCACCGCGATACTTATTATGGAGGATCTCCTTACGAGATTTCTGTCCTTGTTCCTTATGTTGATATTCCTGCTCCATCAGCTCTCCAAGTGATGACCGGTTCTCACATTTTACCAGAAAACTATTTCCCAACGACTCAAGTTGAAAATCCCGATAATGCTGTTAGAAAAGGGACTGCAAAACATCAGCTAGGTTTCCTTTATGCCCCAAAAGTTATGGGCCCCTCTATTGAAAAAAATATGCTTGCTGTCCCTCTAAAAGTTGGACAAGCGATTACATTTAGTCTTTCTACTGTTCATGGGTGTATTGTTAATAAAGGGGAAAATACACGGTGGAGCTCTGACATCCGCATAATGAACGCTTTTGCCCCTGTTGATTTAAGTGCCAGACCAGATTATTATGAACCTCTTTGCAACTCACCGATTACCGAGCAAGCAAAAGAGTATTTCTTAGCTACACAGAACCATTCGCGTTAATTATGAAAGAAATAAAATCTAATTGGGCCTGCGTCACAGATGAACTCATGAATGAGATTCCCGAAATTAATTTAGGACGATACTCCTCTTATTGGTTTCATAAAACCCCTCGCCGTTTGCTCAATTCCATGTCTTACTATAAGTTTGCGTCAAAACTGATTGGAAAAGGAAAGCGAGTTTTAGATGTAGGTTGCAATGAAGGACTTGGAACTTTTTTAGTTGGTAAGGAATGTGGTTTTGCTAAAGGGATTGATTTCGACGACGAAGCAATCCATCAAGCAAAAAAAAACTTTAACAAAGGATTTGTCGAGTTTGAAATTGGTGACTTCTTAAAAAGTTCAAATAGTAACTCATGGGATGCAATCATTAATTTCGATGTTGTGGAACATATCCTTCCAGAAAATGCCTCTGATTTTTTTTCTGGAATCGCGAGCCACCTTACATCCAAAGGACTCACTGTCATTGGGACTCCTAGCAAAATCTCTCAAGACTTTGCTTCGGAAGTTTCAAAGAAAGGGCATATCAATATTTACACTCATGATAGACTCGAAGAAGAGATGAGAAAACACTTTGATTGTGTCTTTATGTTTTCAGCAAACGATGAAGTCGTCCATACAGGTTTCCTCCCTCTTGCACACTATTTTATTGCAGTTGGTTGTAAGAAAAAAAATTCATGACACCTCTTATTGAAAAGCTAAGGCATTACAAACTTAGAACAATAATAAAGAAGATCCTTATTAGGGGTATTACCCTATTTTATCCTCTTATCAACCTTTTTTATCTCCCTATAGTAAGACATTATTTTTTAGGCAAGCTTAGAAAGCTTTCTCCCGATATGCAGGTATTCCTTGTGACTCGGATGGACCTTGGACATCATATCCTTAATCTCCACTATGCGAAGCTATGGGAACAGGAAAGGGGGAAAGTCGCTGTTTGCATCTTAACTCCTACCTTTCAAAGGGAAAAGAAACTCGCTAAACTGATTTGTCCAAAAGCTGAAATCATTTGTTTTGATAATGTTATTTCTCGATTATTCTCAGCAATATTTTTTCATGTCACGCTCTATACTAAAACCTTTATGAAAATATATGGAGAGTTCCTTACAATTAAGGCAAATGCTCTCTATCTGATTGATGCACATCCAGACGATAGGATAGAACATTTTTCATCAAGCTACCATCAAAAATTCGATCCTAATATCCTTCTCCTAAAGGAGCAGCCCAAACCATTTATAGAAAGTTATCTGAAAATTCAATCTGAGGGATATTATAGAGCTCCTTACTGGGAGGATTACTTTAATCTTTACGAAACCACTTCAGAAAAAATCAAGAATTCTTCCCTAGACAAAACATATTCTTTTCTTTTGAAGAAATTAAATATTTCCCGTCCTTTTTTTATCTTGAACATCAACTGCAAAATCTACTCTAATCAATCATCCAATAGCCCTAAGCGTCGTCGTATTAATAATCCACTCCCTTACTCCGCATTAATTGATTTCTTGATTATACGGGGATATGATGTGGTTCTTCAGGGTCGAGAAGAACAACCAAAGTTTTCGGCAAGACCTCATTTTATTGATTATGCACATTCGAAATTGATCTCTCTTCAGAATGACCTAGCCCTCTTTTCCCATTCGGAAGGGGTCATTTCATCAAAGTCTGGCACTGAAATTTTTGCTTTGATTTTTCATCTTCCTTTATTAACATTGAATTTTACTGAACCTGCAACTTCAATTCCATTAGCTTCTTATCGGTATTATTTTAAACATCCCAAGCTGCTAAAAGATAATTGCACTTTATCGTGGAGGGAATTTCTATCTCACCCTTCATTTTTTGATCATGGTTTAGAAGAAAATCTCGATATTCTTTACGAAGAGCTTTCTGAAGAAGAACTCGTTAACGCGACAGATGAATTCCTAAATCACACCGAAAATAATATCCCCTGGTCTAATCTAACTCCAAAACAAAAAGAATTTAAAGAAACTCTTCAACCCTTTCATTTAGATCATTATCTCAAGAAAGGGGCCCCTTGCAATTGTTACCTTGAAGAAAATGAGAAGCGCTATGCAAAAAACTAAATTTCTCATTATTGGCTCTAATAGTTTTATTGGAAAACACTTCATTGAATTTCTAAAGGGTGAGCAAATACCTTTTACAGGAGTGTCTAGAGGTCAATTCAATTTAAGCGCCCCAAATATTTCCTCTCTTCATCTCGATGAACAAGGTTATACACATGCTCTCATCTTTGCTGCATGTGCAGCAATTAGTTTTTGTGAAAAAACCCCTAAAGAATCCCATCAAATAAATGTTGAAGGTCCCCTTTATCTTGCTAATGAGTTATTAAACTTCGACATTCAACCCATTTTTTTCTCCTCAGACTATGTCTTTGATGGCAAGCTAGGCAACTACAACGAAACTTCTCCCCTTT
>CBEWFH010000080.1:0-6179 GCA_965555895.1 uncultured Simkaniaceae bacterium | reverse complement strand
ACTAACTCCGTCATCAATAAAAGTTTGAAAGAGCTCCTTATAGACTATCTGAAGGAGCATAAAAAGGCAGATCTCTTAACTACTTACTTCTTTTTCTTAGAGAAGAAACACAACATCCAGCCTGTCCTCTATTTGAGAGAGAAGAAGATTTTCCAAAGTAAGACTGAGCTTTTAAAGAAACTCGAGGATGAGGAGAAACTGTGGCGAGAAACCGAGATTATGATTCAGGTTGGCACTCAATCGGTCAATGAACTGACAAAAAAGATCTACATCTGCCCATTTACGGGAAAGGTCTTTGGCGACAATACCCATCCCAACCCACAAGATGCTATTTATGACTGGGTCTCTAAATGCCCGGAAAATAAAGAGCGAATTGAAGGGATGAAAGTGAAGCGGTTCTTTGTTTCTGAAGATCCCGACGTGATAAAAAATTACATTCAAAAAAGGCGTGAGCCGATCATAAAAATCGTCTTCTCTTCAGGAGTGACAGGAAAACTTTTCAATAGCAAGAAAGCTGTCATTGATGACTTTGAAAAAAATCAACTCAAGACTATGGAACTTGTCGATGTTCCCGGGCAAAATCGCTTTAAAATTGAAGACCATTTCCTTATCTTTATTCAAGATCAACTCGATGACACCAAGATCTCTGGTTTTATCGATGCAATGAGCGAGTATGATGAGTTCAAAACTCATGTCGAACGTTGGGTCGAAGAAAATCAATAAATACATTTCTTCATCAGCAGAGGAAACTGAAGCGATTGGGCACGAAATTGCTCTCCAATTAAACTCTGGATCAATTGTCTGTTTAACTGGTGATTTGGGAGCTGGGAAAACAACCCTTAGTAAAGGGCTTGTATCAGAAATTACGGGAACTCCTTCCCATCAAATCAATAGCCCCACTTTCACCTACCTAAATATTTATGAGGGGAAAAAGACTCTTTATCACTTTGATTGTTATCGATTGAAGGGTGCTGATGATTTTTTAGAGCGGGGCTTTGATGAGTATTTTGGGAGGCTCTGTTTGATTGAGTGGCCTGAAAAGATTGAAGAGGCCCTTCCGAAGGAGCGGATCATCATTACGATTGAATATTTAGACGAAGGGAAGAGAGAAGTCTCCTATGAAAAAAACTCTATTTAACAAAGCGGAGTTTTTGACCTCTGCACTCAAGACCGATGAACTTCCAGATGTGGAGCTCCCTGAAATGGCTGTGGTTGGCCGCTCGAATGTAGGGAAGTCTTCCCTAATTAACCATCTCCTCCATTCAAAAAAAGTAGCAAAGGTCTCATCAACTCCAGGGAAAACGCAGCGGATCAATTACTTTGTGATTGATGATCAGCTCCTCCTTGTTGACTTGCCTGGCTATGGCTACGCAAAGACCTCAAAAAGTTTGCAAGAAGAGTGGGGCATTTGGATTGATAAATATTTAAAAATGCGGGGGCTGAAGCTGATTCTCTTTTTATTAGACTCAAGGAGAGAAATGACAGAGGAAGATCGACAATTTCTTGAGTGGGCTTTTTATGAAAAAATCCCCCTTCTTCTTATTCTAACAAAGGGAGATAAGCTAACTCAAAAAGAGAAGCATGCGGCTTTTAAACGGATCGAAGGTGAGAATTCCTTGAGTGGATTCCCCCGTCTCCTGTATTCTACGAAAGAGGGGAAATGTAGAGAGTTGCTCATTCATGAAATCAATAAAGTGCTACGAACCTATCTCACTAATAACTCTTAGAGGGGTTTTGATAGGTTTTCGTAGGAAAAGTTTCTTTTTTGACGATCCAATAGCCGCAGGCGCTATAGATGAGGGGAAAAGGAATTTTTCTAAAAAAGATACAAAACAACCTCAAGAGGAATTAGTGAATTAGGGTCATGGGATTAGTTAGTAAAGATACCTTTGTCTGTTTCGACTGTGAGGCAACAGGTCTTGATCCAAAAAAAGATTTGATCATCGAGATTGCTGCAGCAAAATTCACTTTTGATGGAATCTCTGATTCCCGCGAGGATTTGATCAACCCTGGCATATCAATTCCCCCACATACGATAGAAATTCATCATATTACTGATGACATGGTTCAAGGAAAGCAATCGATTGATCGTGTTATTGCCTACTACATAAACTTTATCGGGGATCATATTGTTGTGGGTCATGCGATTCCTTTTGATCTCGGAATTGTAGATACCGCAGCAAAGAGGGCAAATATTGGTTCGAATCTACTTAAGCAACCTTTTTTAGATACCCTACGGATGGCCCGCCTCCATGGGGAAAGCCCGACAAATTCATTGGAAGCTCTCCGCAAATATTTCAATATCAAGGCTGAAGGAGCCCACCGCGCGATGAATGATGTCCTTATCAATATTGAAGTTTTCAAACACCTAAGCCGGAAGTTTAGAACAACGGAAGAGATTCTCAAACGACTTCAAAAGCCAATAGATCTCAAACTCATGCCCCTTGGGAAACATAAGGGACGCCCTTTTAGGGAAATTCCTATTCAATATCTTCGATGGGCAGCAAACCAAAACTTTGACCAGGATCTCCTTTTCTCACTCCGCTCTGAACTCAAAAAGCGGAAAACAGGAAACCTTTTCTCCCAAGCTAGCAACCCCTTTTCAGAACTATGAGAAAATTGTCGCTGCAAGACCTAGACCTCAAAGGAAAAAAAGTCCTTATGCGGGTCGATTTTAACGTTCCGTTAAATGAAAATGGCTCGATAAGTGACGATACTCGCATTGTTTTAGCCCTCCCTTCGATCGAGTACATTTTAAAGCGCGGCGGGGCCCTTATATTAATGAGTCACTTTGGCCGTCCAAAAGGAAAAGTCGATCTCTCATATTCCCTAAAACCATGTAGAGAAAGACTCAGCATCCTTCTCGAAAAAGAGGTGAGCCTTGCCCCTGATTGTGTGGGTGCTGAAACTGAAGAACTTGTTAATCATTTAATACCGGGAGAAGTGCTCCTTTTAGAAAACCTCCGCTTTCATGTTGGGGAGGAACATCCTGAAAAAGACCCTGAGTTTGCGGAAAATCTTGCAAAACTTGGTGATGTTTATGTCGATGATGCTTTTGGCGCTGCTCACCGCTCTCATGCATCGATTGTAGCAATCACTAAGCATTTTCCTAAAAAGAGTGCAATGGGGTTTCTAATGGAAAAGGAGTTTTCTTATCTTTCCCAAATTGTTTTAACCCCTAAACGCCCTTTTTATGCCATTATTGGCGGTGCTAAAATTGGGAGTAAGATCGGTGTTTTTGATGCCCTAGCAAAAAAAATTGATGCGATTTTTATTGGAGGAGGGATGGCCTTTACTTTCTTTAAAGCAAAAGGACTATCGATTGGGGACTCGATTTGCGACGATGAAAAGTTAGATGAGGCAAAAAAAATTCTAAAAGAATGTGACGAAAAGTCAATTCAAGTTTACCTTCCCCTTGATGTTGTGATCACCAATGACGCTGAAACACAAATGATCCTGACAAAAGATGGGATTCCAGAGGGGTGGAAAGGGATGGATATCGGCCCCAAAACAGTAGAAAAGTGGTCTGAAAATCTCCAAAAAGGGGCAACGATTTTTTGGAACGGCCCGATGGGGGTCTTTGAAGAGGCAGTCTTTGCACATGGCACCAACCGGCTGGCTCAAAATTTATCTACTATGCCTGGGGATGTTATTGTGGGTGGTGGCGATTCACTCGCTGCAATCAGTGGACTAAAACTTCAAAAAAGTTTTACCCATCTCTCATCAGGAGGAGGTGCTCTCCTCGAGTTTATCGAGAAAGGGGCTCTTCCAGGAATTGATGCCCTAACAAATAAATAATTCATATTGTCAAATAACTACTCCATGGTATAATAGTGGGCCTAAACACACCCATTAAGCAGGAATACGATGTTAAAAAAGCTTTTGAGGCGAGGCCAGTTGTGATACTAGCTCTCACCTTGGGTAAAAAGTTCTTTTTTTCTACACTTGGTACTACAACTTCTTGCGGCCCCCTACAATCAAATCAAATCACCATGGAGCATCATGTCAACGAAAAGTAACGGTGAGTTTGGTCGCTGGCGTACTTTTTTTTGGCCGATACATCGAGGAGAAATTAAAAAGTTTCTTCCACTTCTCATCCTTTATGCATTGATTTGTTTTAACTATAGCCTCCTCAAAGCGGCAAAAGATGCCCTTGTCATCACAGCTAATGATGCGGGAGCAGCTGTGATCCCCTTCATTAAAATTTGGGCAATCCTCCCAATGGCCCTCCTTGTTACCTACCTCTTTACCCGCCTCTTCAACCGCTATTCTCAAGAAAAAGTTTTCTACATCATGATCGGGGGCTTTTTATCATTTTTTGCACTCTTTGCCCTTGTCCTTTACCCATTGCGCGATGTAATCCATCCTCATGCCTTTTGTGATCAATTGCAAACGATTGCACCTAGAGGTTTTGAAGGGATGATTGGGATGGTCCGTCACTGGTCATATACTCTCTTTTATGTGATGTCAGAGCTTTGGGGAACCACCATTATGTCGGTCCTTTTCTGGACCTTTGCTAATGAAATCATGACGGTCAAAGATGCAAATCGCTTCTATGGGATTTTGGGAGTAGGTGCTAATAGCTCTTCAATTTTTGCAGGGCAAATCGCCATTCTTGTCTCAGGACAACTTTTTGATCTATCCTTCTTCTTCGGCTCAGACTCATGGGGACAAAGTCTCGGCCTTGTCACAACTATTGTCATCTTTACAGGACTTCTCTCTATCGGGCTTTTCCGCTGGTACAACACCCGCGTGATTAATCGCGATCCTGCGATGAAGGAAGAGCATGATAAAAGCAATACTGAGCGAAAAAAAGTGAAGATGGGAATGCGGAAAAACTTCGCCTATCTAGCTAAGTCAAAATATCTCCTTTGCATTGCCGTTCTCGTCATAGGGTTTAACCTAGCAATTAACATGGTTGAAATCATCTGGAAAGATCAAATCCGCCTTGCTTACCCCAACCCTAATGAATTTAACGCTTACATGGGAAAAGTTCTTAAAGCGATTGGATTTCTCTCAACCTTTATCGCCATCTTTATAAGTGGAAATATGATCCGAAAAATGGGGTGGACCTTTAGTTCTCTTATCACTCCCGTTGCTCTCCTTATTACAGGGATCTTCTTCTTTGGAATACTCCTTATGAATGATAATCCTACCCTTAATGCTTGGAGTGCTGCCTTAGGATTTACCCCTCTTGCTCTTGGTGTTCTCTTTGGGACAATGCAAAATGTCTTCTCACGCGCCTGTAAATATACCCTCTTTGATGCAACTAAAGAGATCTCATTTATTCCTCTTAGCTCCGAATCAAAATTCAAAGGAAAAGCTGCAATCGACGGCGTTGGCTCTCGCCTAGGGAAAACCGGTGGCTCGATAGTCCACGGTGGCCTCCTTATGTTTTTCGGTAGTATTTCTCTTAGCACACCGTTTGTCGGTGTTTTCCTCCTCTTCGTTGTTTTTGGCTGGATCGTTGCAGCGAAGTCGCTCGGCCGACAGTTTAGCAGCCTCACTTCGCAAGATGAGAAACTTGACATAGAAGAAGGTCTCCCTTCTTCTCCTTCCGAAGAAGCTTCTGCCCAACGAATCTCTGTAACCTAATGAAAATCCTTACCCTCATTTTAATCTGTTCTTCACTCTGGGCTGAAAGCCATCACGAAAAAGTCTTCACAAACTACTATAAGAGAGGGGCCTGGGATGAAAAAGGGGTTTCTCTCAGCGGTTCTTCTCAAGTTGAAGTTACCCGCGAGTATATGTGATCTACCTTCAAGACTTCTTAAGAGACAATGAAATCCGAACCGTTGTTGATGTGGGTTGTGGTGATTGGGCCTTTTCCCGCTACATCGATTGGACTGGGATCGAATACACCAGCTATGATGTCGTCAAGTTTATCATCGATCGGAATCAAAAACTCTTTGCCGCTCCAAACATTAAATTCATCCACGCCGATGCTCTCAACATGGAATTGCCCAAAGCTGATCTTCTCATCTGCAAAGACATCTTCCAATATCTTCCCAATGCTGATATCCAGAAAATCATCCAACAATTCCCAAAATTCAAGCACTGCCTTATCACAAACTACATTACCATCGGCTTAAATGGCGATAATCGGGACATTGCTATAGCGCCCCTTCAACTCGGCACTGGTAGCTTCGCGGGGGGGCACTTTATTATAATAAAGTGCC
>CBEWFH010000079.1:0-6214 GCA_965555895.1 uncultured Simkaniaceae bacterium | reverse complement strand
AACTATATCGATTCTGAAGGAGCTAGGCGGATGGGTACGTCGTCGCTTAAGATGTGTCTATTGGAAACAATGGAAAATATTTAAGAAGCGAAGAGCCGAACTGATCAAACGAGGAATCAAGGAAAAGGACGCCATATGGGTGGCCATGAGTTCTAGAGGTCCTTGGATGTTGAGTCAGGTTCCTCAGGTAAGGATAGCTTTAAGTACCAAGTATTTTAAAGAAGTAGGATTGCCAAAACTTGCACCTGCTTAGACATTCAACTTTATCGAATCGCTATGGTACGGACCCGTATGCCTGGTGGTGTGGGAGGGAAAGCCTGTGAAGGCCTCCCTATCCCGATTTTATTATTTATTTTAAATTCATGTGTATATAGAATTTCTCTTAATTAAATGATTAATTCGGATGGCTGAAAAATCATGACATTTTCAAATAAAGACAATGCCCTTCTTAAGGAGCTTTCAAAAAATACAATGGCTGATCTCCTAGAGTTCATCCATTTATCAGAGAGACTAAAAATTGAAAATCGCAATGGGCGCACTTCTCAAGGCAATCATGAGAGTGTTGCAGACCACTGTTGGAGAGTCGCTCTCATGGTGATAATCCTAGGACCGTCCTTAGATAAAAAAATCAATATTGAAAAAGCCCTAAAACTCGCAATCATACATGATCTAGCCGAAATTATCACTGGAGACTCCCCCTATTTCCATTACCTAGAGAATGACAACAATCTAAAGGAAAAACACATAAATGAAGCAAAGGCCCTCGAGTCACTTGTATCAAAACTCCCTAAAAACCTCAGAAATGAAATATCCGACCTTTGGCATGAATTCGAAGAAAAAAGCTCTAATGAAGCACTTTTCATCCATGCATTAGATAAAATGGAAGCTCAAATCCAACATAATGAAGCTAGTTTCCAAAACTGGAACGAATATGATATCAAGTACGCCCCAACACTTTTAGATAAGTACTGTCAGTTTGATGTATCCCTAAACGAATTTAAAACACTCGTTCAAGCTGAATCAAAGAAAAAAATCAAAGATAACGAAAACCAATCCTCCAGAACAACATGAATAAAGAAATAAATCGTCTTGATAAAATCTCTCGAGGGATGAAAAAAGTCCACGCATTGAATTGTGAAATTTCCGAAATTCAGAAGAGGTTGATTAATTCCAATGTTAAGAAAATAGAAATAACCGAAAATGATGTTATTTTTACTATTGAACCTCACGACATTAAAATCATTTCAGACGGTTCATCTAGAGCTGCTCCCCTCGAGGTTCTGCAGTTTGGCGACTATGAAAGTAAAGAATTAAAAATGATTTATAATCTCATTTCTAATGACTCTATTTTGCTAGATATAGGAGCTCACGTAGGATGGTATTCTATTAATTTCGCTAAAAACTTTCCCTCAGCAAAAATTTATTCTTTTGAACCCATTGAAGCAACCTATAATGTACTTAATAAAAATATAAGCATAAATGAATTAATAAATGTAACAACTTTTAACTTTGGGCTATCTAATGAAGAAGCTATGAAACACTTTTATCTTTTTAGTGAAGGAACAACCTTTGCCTCTATGGAAAACATCCTTAATCATCCCGATGCTCAGAAGGTATCATGTTCAGTAAAAAAACTTGATGATTCTGTGCGGTCTCTTAAACTTGACCGTATCGATTTTATTAAATGTGATGTTGAAGGCGTAGAATTAATGGTTTTAAAAGGTGCCATAAATACTATTGAAACTTTTCATCCGATTCTTTTTCTCGAGATAGCAACACTTTGGTGTGATAAGTTTAATTACGATCCAAATGACATTTTGGACTTTATGCGCGCCAGAGGCTATTTGTGTTTTATTCTCGAGGAAAACTTGCTCCTAAAACAAGAACAAATCAAATTAGATAGAACAAACTACAATAATTACTATTTTTTACATCAGGATAAGCATTCTTATTTAATAGAAAAATATATAAAAAGTTAGCTTTTACCTATCTCTTTTGGATAATTATCCTTTTTTTTATCATTGCGATACTGAACTATAATAACCGTTAATCCACCAGCACATATTAGAAAGGAACCGACAATAGTTTTCATAGTTACTGCACCTTGATAAACTATCCAATTTATTAACTCTACAAATAAAACTAATGAATAGCCTAATGTTCCTATTACATGTACTTCCGTATAATATAATGAATCAAGATAAAGGAGTAATGAAAAGGCAAAAAAGACTCCTGAGTAAATGCAAAAAAACCAATCCTTTGTTCCAATGGATTGGATCCATTGCCCTGAAAAAAGGGATGCTACGCCTACACAAATAAACCCTATGAACGTTTGATATAATGCTATTCTAAGAGGCGGATCTAGTTTTACCATGTAGCAAGCCATTATAATAATAAGTGCTAAAATCATTGATGCACTTATCCCAACTACGCCACCGATCATATTCTTGGAAGAAATATCAAAGGAATATACGAATGCTATTCCTAAGAATCCAATTAATAAACCAACCCATTCGATCTTATCAATTTTTTGTTTGAAAAGAAATAGCATGAGAATGGGTATAAACAGAGGATCACACCCAAAGAGCATTGAATTATCAATTACATTTGTCCATATTGAAGAAGCAGCATAGAGTAAATATCCCAAGCTAGCTAAAAAGCCCCGCAAAATCAAAAGTTTGTTCTCAACTCCAATAAGTTTTACTTTTGAGGCAAGACACCATATTAGTAATACAACAAAAGCTACAAAAAAGCTGATTGTAAAAAAAACAAAAATTGGTACTTCTTTTATAGCACTTTGAAATAAGACTGTAGAGAATCCAACTAAAAACCAAGAAAACAGCGTGAAGAAAATGCCTATGTATCTTCTTTGAGGATCAATAGGAATCTTGTGATCCTTAGCAAATTTAATAAAAGATTTTATTCCTTTAGGCCTAAAGTGAACATGATGCTCTGGATGATTCAATTAGAATCCTCCATTAGGCAAACGAAAAAAAATTTCGATTTGATTGTCAAATTATCCATTTTCCAGTGAATTAGATAAAATTTATTTTTAGCACTTTAGCATTGAAGTAGAGATATGTCTAGTCGTTTCGAGGTTGCCCCATTTTTTGATACCATCTTTTGGATCATAGTCGGGGCCTGCTAGCATTTCTCTTTCCGAGAAAAGTAAAAATTCCACCATCTGCAATTTTAGTTTCCCCATAAGGTTATCAAAACATGTTTTGCTCTCCATAATGAGATCATTGATCTCAAATATGGAAGTGGCTTCATACATGGTTTTGAGTGCTCGATTTACTTCTTTAGTTGCTTTTGTACTGTCCTTTCATCTACTGACTCCTTTGTTATGGTTATTGCCAATTTTGGCAAGGAAACCTCTTTTTCAAAAGATAGTTTCAACTAGATTCGGGACATCCTCGTCGTTTCTGAGTGTGTTTGCAAAGTAAAGAGAATTGATTGTTTTGGCATATAGCATTCAAGTGATTAAAAGATGTGAAAGATGGAGAAAAAGACTGAGCCGAAGGCGGGGATATTTTTGCCGAGGACGGAGAACCAAGCGCCAATGATCATTCCGGTAGAGGGTGTGAAGGTATGTTGCAGTTCGGGGGCAAAAGTGAATTGAGCACTCTCAAGGGGAATGGGAGCAAGTTGTGTTCCGGGATCACCGGAGAATCTTCCTTTAAAATTATATTGAAAGTCTGAGTCGAAGCCAAGAGCCCAGCAGCAATTGAAGTTATACTCACCAGAGCAGTAGACGGAGATGTAGTTACCGGGATAGGCGGTGGCCGGCGGTTGTGGGGGTGCCGCCGTAGGCATTGAAACCAGAGACTTGAGTAGATGCGGGAATAAAGTAGACGCTACTAAGGCGCATTTGGTATTTATGACCATTGCTGAGATCAAAAAGTTTTTGGAAGGCAAGGAAAAGACCTGATTGAAAGGAACCTTCGCCAGTAAGATCGGTAAGATTTTTGTTGGGATTGAGTTTGTTGTAATTACCAGTATGGAAGATCTCTTGGAAAAGTATCCGAAAATCGGGGATCCAGGTGTTCGGAACTTCGTTGCAGACTTGGAAACCAACTCTGATGATTGTATCTTGGATATGAGTGCTATTTGCCCCTTAGCTAAAATTGCTCACCCAGGACCCAATGATTTCCATTCCAAGGATAGAACTAATGCCGAGTTGGGCATCCCATAGGTCGGGAGTATTTTTGATATTCCAGTTGGAGTTATAGAAACCGTATTGCTCTTTGACGCCAAAGGTTACTTCGATGGAGAGGGATGCTCTCTTTGGGGGTAATGGCCATGGGTGTGTGAGGAGAGGGCCTGTAAACCATTGTTCATAGGGCTTTTTAGAGGGGCTAGCGAAGGTAAGAATGGGGGGGAGAAGGAGAAGTAAGATGCGCATTAAGTGTCCAGGTTGTGTTATGTTAATAATAATCATTTGAAATGTTTTGAATTAAGCATTTTCCTGCATTGGGTCAAAAAAATCAATGTTTTTCAAATTACTACTATTTTCAAAGTTTGACAATATTGAAATCTTGGAAGATAATTGTTGCCAAGTTGGTCAAAAAGTAATTGAGAAGGGATTAATGGATCAAAAAAATTCTAACCTTATGGATCTTAAAAAGATGCGGGAATATTCTCAGGAGTTTGTGAAAGCAAGGGACTGGGATAAGTATCAGACTCCTAAGAATGTGGCGATGGGTGTAGCGATTGAGGCTTCTGAGTTGATGGAGATCTTTCAGTGGTTGAGTGATGAGCGATCTTATTTGGCCAAAGATGACGCTGAGAAAAAACAGCAAATTGCTGATGAAATGGGCGATATCCTCCACTATTTGATTCGATTATCCACTCTTCTCGACATCGACTTAAATGAGGCCTTTTGGCAAAAAATAAAAAAGACTGAAGAGAAGTATCCTGTGGACTTGGTCAAGGGTAAAAAAGAGAAATATACGGCGTATGCACAATGAGTAGTTCTTTAACCAGACCCTCTCATAAGCAACGATTTCAGTTCATTGATGTTCACGATTATCCTCCAATCTTTGAGCATGTCAGGACATTTTTTGAAAAGACTATTACTCCACTTTATGGAGACCAGGCCCATGCGCTAGATCAAATATATGCTGGAGAAGATCGGACTTGTGAGGTGCTGGTAGTGGATCAAGAGGAGGTTGGGGTCATTATCTATAAGGATAAGATAACTGATGAATACTCTGATCTTGGCTTTACAAAAATCTTTGAAATTAAAACCATTGTTGTGATCAATCCCGAAAAGAATTCTGGGAAACGGATTGCCTCTCATCTCCTTTATCGTATTGCAAAAATGGCAATTGCAGAAAAGGCTTCAGGGGTCTTTGTGACGGTTTCCTCTGAGAAGCCAGAATCATTGGCTTTTGCTCTAAATTATGGCTTTAAAGTGGAGAAGCTGAGTAAAAATCATTATGTTGACGGGTTGGATGAGTTTTTTCTCTTCCATCCTTCTCCGGAAAGGCTCCTTAGCAAAGTATCCCTTGAGCTTCTTAGAAAACAGCAAAACTATATCACTCCTATTCGAAAGGGACTTTCTGAAGCGATAGATTTTACAACGACAGATAAGATGCTTTTAGAAAGCTATTTCCAGGGCAAATCTAGAGGGGATTGCATAAGGGAAGCGAATGACTATTTGGGAACAAGATTAACCCCATTATCGATTAATCAAACGTTAAGCACATTGAGAAAACATAACTTAAAGTGGCAAGTTGGGGTTTCTTCTAAGAACTACATAGTCGTATTTATTAATCCTCTTTTTGACTCCAATGAAAAGGATCATAAAATTGGGTATGTATTGGTGGGGATTCAACCTAATGGAAAACGAGAGATTTTTGGCTCGTGTCTAGCAGCTTTACACCAGACAGGTTATTGGAAAGACTTATTCCAGGATCTAAGAGTTAAAGGAATAGAAAAGATCGATGTGATCTGTGGACCATTCGACTTTAAGCTCCCTAAGAGTCTTGATACTATTTTTCCTGAAGTGAGAATGGTTTATTCTAAGGCTCTAAAAACTTGCTCAGCAAAGAATTTTTTTCCTGCTTCTTTAGGGGAAGAGTTAGTCGAAGAAATGGCAACTTTGAATGAGCTCTTCATGAGAGAAGAGCCACCCAAAACCACAAAGCTTATAAGTTATACCTATCGTAACTGAAAAATTTTCTTGATAAAAAATAGAATTTTTCCATAG
>CBEWFH010000078.1:0-6238 GCA_965555895.1 uncultured Simkaniaceae bacterium | reverse complement strand
GAGAGTACATTATTTATTATAATAAAGTGCCCCCCCCGCGAAGCTACCAGTGCCATCGTTTGGGAACATTCAAGAATGTTAAAACAGACAAGAAAAAAACTCAACGTCCCACCTGAAGCGACTAAGCGGATTGTTTCTCTTCTTTCACGAAAAAACTAATAATAAATGCAATTAAAAGGGAGAGGGGAAGAATTGTGAGTGCCACGGTGTAATCATGGTCGATGTAGATTTTTAACCTGTTAATCGGCTCGCTATTAGTGGACCACTTAAGGAGAAATCCGATGAGAGGTTGCATAATAGGGGCTCCAATAGCAAGGCAAAGCATATTGGTAAAGCCCATCGCTATACCCTTGGTTTTATGATTCACATAGGTATTGGCAAGGGCATAGCTAAGGGTATAGGTGCTGCAGAAAAAGCCGAATATAAACATTAAAACAAACATTCCTGAAAGGGGAATATGAGGGATATAAATGATCGAAAGGGAGAGGATAAATGCAATAAGAGTTCCCCATATCATAAGAGGGTGCCTTTTTGTCATATAAACCGATATCCATCCAAGGGTGAGGGTCCCTATGCAACCTCCCAAAAAGAATGTAGAGGCAACCATCGCTGAAAGATCGACAGAAATATTATATCGGTTCTCAAAATAGGGAATTCCCCAAAGGGCTGCAAAGGAGGGGAAAATCGAAAAGACAAAACCGGCATAGATTCCATTTACCCAAAGAGGTTTGATAGCAAGGATCTTAACAAAACTTTTATACGTTGATTTCATTGTTTTATCTAAGGTCAGCCCACTATGTAAGGGCTGATCATGGTCGGGGAAATCGTGGATGATAAAGAGTGAAAGAAAGGTTAAGATAAGGCCAACAACGGCAACTCCGATTACTGTCTCTCTCCAGCCAAAGGTAACAACAGCTTTTGCAAGGCCTACCTCGCCAATCACCCCACCACAGAGGGACAGAGACTCTGTAAGGGCCACGATAAGGGTAAATAGAGCGGGTTTAAACCATCTAGAGCCGAGGCAAAAAGCGCAGATAATCGCTGGGGTAGTGGTCAATCCCATGAGCATCCGGCTCACCTGCCCTTCCCAAAAGTAATGGGAAAAAGCAAACCATCCTATCGCTAAAGAGCAAAGGAGAAAACAGATTTTAATAATCCGCCTGGGTCCCCAGAGGTCGACAAGTATTCCGGCAGGGATTTGCATGACAATATAGGTATAAAAAAAACTCGAGGTGAGGATCCCGATTTTCACTACATCAATTTGATAGGTTTTCATCAGCTGCGGGATCATGACGCTCGGCATTCCCTGCAGCAAAAAAGTGTAGAGTCCAAAAATGGCTCCAAGGCCCCAAATAATCCAGTGGCGTATACGGAGCTTAAGAAAACTATCCATCAACTTCATGTAGGACATGATAGTAAAGAGGATGAATTTTCACCTACAGCTTTTTACCAAGCATCGTAATTGAAATCAGAGGAAGCAAATTGACTAGGTTCTCCATAAGAACTAGCTTTCTCGCGCGTCTCACTCTGACTACTACGACTGCTACTACTATCTAAGGGTACGTTTTCCCATCCATGAAGGAGATGTTCTGCAACAGTTTGTTCACCACTTCCCTTATCAGAGGAAGGCTGATACTCCATGTAAGATCTAAAGACTACTTGCTCTGTCATTGCCTTAAAGACGGCGCGCGATTTATACATCGAAATAGCTTCTTCAGCAAGAGTACTTAACCGTCTATTGAGATAGGTTCTAATAAGAGGAGTTGCTAGTTCTGCTCCTTTTCTTCCAGCTGAAGCGGCCATTTCAACGACTCGCTCAGATATGGATAAATTTTCTGTAGCTAAGGTGAACTGAATACCCATGAGAGTAGGTTCAATCTCTTTCATCTTTTTCTCAAGAGCCCTGAGCCGATTATGCGCTGTTCCATATTTCCCTTCAATTAGAGCACTATTCACCTCTTCTAAAGCCTTTACAAGCCTTTCGGTCGCATGGTAAAGACGCTTAATTTGAAGGTTTGTTTTACTGGGCTCTTCTCCCTCTTTTAATTTTAAGAGGTTAAGCTTATTTTTAAGCTGGATAAGGAGCTTTTTGTGTCGCTCTTCAATTTCTGCAATAGCTTTCGCGTTCCCTTTTTGCGCAGGGCTGCATAATTTTTTCATTTCCTCAACATAGGATTCCTCTTTATCAAGGTGCGCTCGGTAAGGATTAAACTGATGTTGAAGCCACTGAATATACTCTAAGACTGCCTCTCGAGGGGGTTTTAAGTGTTTATCAACTTGGGTTTCTACGACATTCTTAATGGTTTTATCCAAGATCCGTCCTAAAACCTTATGTAATTTCTTCTCAGTATTGGCATGTTTTATCTGCAATGCTGTTTCATATTCTTTTCGAGTCACTACTCCTTGTGTAGCACAAGAATGTTCTTCTTGAAACCTTGCAATGAGCTGGTTCTGAGATAGACTATCCAAATTTGGCTCATCATTGTAAAGTTCTCGAAGGAGGCTCTCTGTATTGAGTCTAAGGGAGCGATTCCCTAGTTTTAAGGCATCAAGGATCGTTTGATTCATCCGCTCTTCTTCTTTAAATGTTTCAAGACCAAAAAGGAGAAGGTTTTGAAGGATCGACTTGATAATCGAATCGGTAGCCCCACCAATTGCTCCATCTAGTTGCCCTAAAATGCTCTGTTTTTTATTTTGGAGCAACTCGGGAGTCATGACTCCTCTTTCTTTAAGAAGGGCAAAAAAGTTGTCGACAAGTTGTTTGACTAGCCGTTTTCCATTATCCCCTTCATTAATGAGAAGTTCTCCAGATTCCTCTCCAAGAATTTTCTCAAATTCTTCTAATTGCTTTAAGATGAGGGCATCAACATTATAGTTAACGTGTTTTTTAGAGTAAATTGTATCACTCATTGTATCTAAAACGGTTTTTGCAAGGTCCATACGTTTCACAATAAGCCTTCCGATCCCTTTTACAAAGAAGGTAGCAATGCCATTTAGGACCCGATTATTGCTAAAGGTTCCGATAGGAAACTCATTAAGGGCTTTTTCAACAACTTTTTCAATGAGCCCCTCTTGAGAGAGGTTTCCACTAAAACCTGAAATGATCTTGAGCAGTGTTTCTTCTTTTTCATTAACCCCTAGCTCTCCCTTTGTATCACTTCTCCAAACCCTTTCAGAAAAGAGTAGAGCAAGGAATCCATTATTAATCCCTTTAATGACACCATGATGCCCTTTTAAAGGGTTGTTTGCAGGGTTGAGCAAAACAGTTTGAGCATTTTGAATAAGGGCCTTACTAAATGCACTTGTAAAGTGTTTCACAAGCTTGAAAACAATCCAGTTAAGGAGGGGAACATATACCCGAGTGCTATCAGCCATCATTTTTTCGAGCTCTTTTTTAAAGATCTCTTCTCGCTTTCGTTTATTTTGAATTTGATCCCCAGAACCGTTATATTCAATCTCTTCAACTTTTTTAAGAATCGCTTCAAACTTTTCTTCGCTTGTTTTTGGATCTAATTTGCAATATTGACTCATCACCTTAAAGGTTCCAATCATCGAAAGATTATGAGCGAATTTTCTCTCTTCTCTAGCAATTTCATCCTTATCCACTTTTGGAGTAACCTTTCCACTCATATGAGTTTTTCCAGTCTCAAAAGCAGTTGAGAGGGTAGCTACTGCCGAGGAAGGAGAGTCACTTTTACTAATCACCCCAACCATTGGTGCAAGAGGTCCCGTATCAAAAAGGGTTTTCAAAATCTTCAGTGCTTTTGCAGCATCAGAAGCAGTAGGATTTTCACCTAAGGTCTCCATCGCTGCAAGGAATTGACGATTAACTTCTCTTTGTTCCTCTTTTGATAATCCACCCTTAAAATCCATCAGCGATTGAAACAAAGGAATAACCATTAGACAGGTGGTATGAAGAAGCTCTTGAGATCCCTGAATGTGGGGATTATTTTCTATGTAGGCAAGGAGGATATCGACTTTTTGTGAAATATCAGCTTCATCATCGGCCTCACTGTATTCAAGGGTCTCAATAAGAGTCCCTAGCTTTTTAATTTCAAGGGAAAATCCAACCGCTTCCCAAAGGACATCATGGCGCATATTTGAATCACGATCTTGCAAGAAAGCTTTACCCCACTCAATTTGAAGGTTTGGATCCTTTCTAAGACTCTCTCGAATCATTCCATGCTTAACGGCACCATGGTATAACGCTTGAAAAAACTGATCATTTTTTTCAACCTTTGAAAGGATAAATTCAGTAACATAACAATCGATATTTATTACAAGTAATTCTTTATTTTTGACCCTTTCGCTGCGAACATGATGGGTGAGCCCTTTAAAAAAATTTGGGTAGGCAATTTCAATTCTCCTCAACTCTTGGTCCAGTTCATCTTGGACAAATCGCGCATATCTTGAATCAGAATATTGCTCACGGAAGTCATGAATCTTTCCATAAAGGCTCATCAAGGGCAAAGGAAAGCTTTCAATTTTTTCACCTGACTGAGCCCCCAGAAAGCTTTTTACACTTTGAGCACCAATTTGAATTGTATGGGCTATAGGATCCAATACTTGCGCCGGAACAAAAGGACGAAGAGTGTTAATTGCACCCATAGCAGCCTGTGAGATCTGAGAGTCTTCTTTAACTACAGTTGGGCGGATTGCATTCCTTAGCTCAGCAAGAGCATTCAAGAAATTCTTTTTGTGATTTTCTTTATGAGCTTGGTTAACGTCAATTCCTCTTTTAAAGGAAGCTGCATTGATATAGTTCCGTATCAAAGAGCTCATTTTTTCATTAAAACTTGGGTGGAGTTTCATCAATGGGTGCTTTTGAAGCTCTTCTAAGAGTTTGCCAGCATTGGGATAAATATTTTTAACTTTAGCTTTTGAGTTTCTTATTAGTTTATCAAAGCGCTCAATTTCTGTCGTAGCAGCAATAGCTTCTAGAATTGTCAAAGTATGTTGAGAGCTTTCATCTAAATTGTCTAGTTTCCGCTTTCCCCATTCAATTTGATCGCTCTTAGTTTCAGTTGTATCCTCATGCTTAATCGATCGGTTTCTTACGGCTGCTTTATAGACTTCTTGATAGAAGATGTGAGATCTAGTCTTTTTGAGGCCTTCTAAAGAGAACTTCATAATTAAAACACAAACTTGATTAGCATAAGGTTTTTTATCATCTACTTTGGTTTTAACAAAATCGTTGATCCCTTCAAAAAAAGTTCCTTTTTCATCAAGTTTAAAGAGGTCTTCTGATAGAACTCCCTTGATATAGTCTTCGTGGTTTGATGGACCTTGAAATTTAAACTCTTTTAAATCATCAAGAAGCTTCATCAACGGAGATTTTTCTGGAGCTACACTCACTGTTTCTTGTTGGAGACCTAAAACATCTTTTACTCCGTTGGTCATCAATTGTTTTACAACTGCTATTGTTTTATGAAGTCCGCTTACAAGGAGTCCATCTTGTCCACTAACTTCTCTATTAATAAAGTTTAGAGCCTCAACGAGGGCGGCATTAAGAGGACCTCTGTCTGCAGAACCAAGCATTTCTACTTGGAATTTTTCTAGTTCGTTCTTGAGGTTTGTTAAAGGGGAAAGATAAGTCATCCAGGCCCCAGTATGTGGGTATTTTTTAAAGATCTGTTTCTTATCCTGAGACATTTGCATAACATTGATAGCCTCAGTTATCTCGGCTGAAGCTTTTTTAAATCCCCCAAAATCATTATCTTTTTGTGCTTTAGTCAAATTATTAAAAGCTGTCATAAGCTCTTGCATCTCAGGAGGGGCCTGGTTGAAAAAGTTAAGAAGGCTTGGGATATGAGGAACTACTTTTATGACTCCCCAAAAGGCATTAATGTGATTTGCAAAAGGGATAAAAGGGTTTATAATATTTGCTCCAATTGCAGATATGGACTCCATTGTATTATCCTCATGTTATTTTTTATATTAGGACTATATTATAACATATTTTGTAACAATTGTTTACTTAAATTATTAATAATAGATTATTATTATAATAATAAAATTTTAAATATTATTTTTAAAATTATTGTTATAAAAAAAGGGCATGACGGAAGGTAAGAAATTTATTGAATTTACGGAAGAAGAGCTCCGCCTTTTGCAAAGGTAGTGTTGCAAAAATGAACTCTGGATGGGAAAACGTCTAAAATTTATCCTTCTTCTTATCAAAATGGCACTGGTAGCTTCGCGGGGGGGCACTTTATTATAATAAATAATGTACTCTCTT
>CBEWFH010000077.1:0-6337 GCA_965555895.1 uncultured Simkaniaceae bacterium | reverse complement strand
ATCCTCTCAATTTTCGATTATAAAAAAGGCCAGAATCTCATGAATCATTTTTTAAATAACCACTCTCACATATTTTTAGTGTAGTTTTTATTAACAGTCTCAATCACTTCTTGAGCAATCTTAGAGGTCATAGCCTCCATATATGTATCGAGATCTAAATTAATGCCAAACTATATAGAGAGAGGTGGTTGACTTACAACTTCAAGCCTCACCTGTTCCCCTTTTAGGCCTTGATTTTGATATCGACGCCGGCTGCTACGGGGAGGACTTTGAGCTTATCGATTGTGTCGAGGGTCGGGTTTAGGATGTCGAGGAGGCGGATGTGGGTCCGAATCTCGAACTGCTCGCGCGATTTTTTGTCGACGTGGGGAGAGCGGAGGACCGTATAGATCTCACGCTTGGTAGGAAGAGGGATTGGTCCAACAACGCGGGCACCAGTTCTTTTTGCAGTTTCTACGATATCAGCAGTTGAGCGGTCGAGAATCCGTTGGTCATACCCTTTAAGGCGGATCCTTATCTTTTTTTTAGTTGATTCTTTTGCCATTGGTGTCTCTTTTATTTCTTGATAATTTCTTCTTGAATTTTTGCAGGAACTTTTTCGAAATGTCCTGGCTCCATGGTATAGGTTGCTCGTCCTGAACTTAGGGAGCGGAGAGATGTGGAGTAGCCAAACATTTCACTAAGGGGAACTTCACACTCAAAGATAGCGACTCCTCTTTCGTTTCCTTGATTCATGATTTTTCCGCGGCGACGGTTGATATCACCAATGGTATCGCCAAGGAATTCCTCGGGAGTGGTGACAACGACCTTCATAATCGGTTCTAGGATGATCGGAGTAGCTTTTCTTGCAGCATCCTTAATCGCCATTGAGGCACAAATCTTAAAGGCCATCTCGTTTGAGTCAACGTCATGGTATGATCCAAAAACGATTTTAACACTTACATCGACAAGGTTGTAGCCTGCAAGGATTCCATTGGTAAGTCCCTCTTCAACACCTTTGATACAAGCAGGGATGTATTCTTTTGGAATGACACCACCAACAATCTTGCTGACGACTTCATTGCCTTTCCCTGGTTCATTCGGCTCGAGCTCTAAACAAACGTGAGCATATTGACCACGTCCACCTGATTGCTTAATAAATTTGGTATCTGTCTTAGATGGTGTAGTGATGGTTTCTTTGTAAGAAACCTGTGGTTTACCGACATTTGCATCGACACTAAATTCGCGGAACATCCGGTCTCTTAAGATGTCGAGGTGAAGTTCACCCATTCCAGAGATAATCGTTTGCCCTGTCTCTTCGTTAGTATTGACACGGAACGTTGGATCTTCTTCAGAAAGGGAACTTAAGGCTTGCGAAAGTTTTTCACGATCGGCTTTTGATTTGGGCTCAATTGCCATCGAAATAACTGGTTCTGGAAATTCCATCTTCTCAAGGAGAAGGGGATTATTCTCAGCACAAAGGGTATCTCCTGTTGAAGTGTTTTTTAGTCCAATTATTGCAGCGATGTCACCGGTAAAGAACTCATCGCGATCTTTCCGTTGATTGGAGTGCATCTCAATGAGGCGGGAAACCCGTTCTTTTTTTCCTTTTGTTGTGTTGATCAGATTCATCCCTTTTTCAAGGGTTCCTGAGTAAACACGGACGAAAGTCAGTCTTCCTACATAAGGGTCGGTGACGATTTTAAACGCAAGGGCGGCAAAGGGACTATCGTCGTTTGGTTCAAGGGTCAATTCTTCATTGGAGTCAACATCCATCCCTTTAATCGTTCCTCTATCAAGAGGTGATGGCATCCACTTAGTCACTGCATTAAGGAGAGGTTGGACCCCTTTGTTCTTAAATGCCGATCCACAAACAACGGGATTAATTTTATTGCTACAAACTCCTTTTCGGATAATAGCATGTATTTCATCAGGTGTTAAGGTGTCAGGAGCCTCAAGAACTTTTGTTAAGAACTCTTCGTTTGTCTCATCGATCGTTGCCAACTCTTCGAGCAGAGCAGCTCGCATCTCTTCACATTTGTCTTTGAGATCATCAGGAATATCAGTTGTTTCGTACTCAGCACCCAGAGTTTCATCTTTGAAAATGTAGGCTTTCATCTCAACAAGATCGACCATTCCGAGGAAGTCCTGTTCAGCACCAATTGGGCATTGAACAGCTATAGCGTTCGCCCCTAGTTTTTCTCGCATACTCTTAATGCAGTAGAAATAGTCAGCTCCGACACGGTCCATTTTGTTGATGAATGCGATCCTTGGAACATCATAGCGAGCTGCTTGTCGCCATACCGTTTCTGATTGTGGTTGTACACCGTCAACAGCACTAAATACTGCAACAGCTCCATCAAGAACGCGGAGAGATCTTTCAACTTCTACGGTAAAGTCAACGTGTCCGGGAGTATCAATAATGTTAATTTTGCAATCGCCCCAATAGACGGTGGTTGCAGCAGAGGTAATGGTAATCCCACGTTCCTGCTCTTGCTCCATCCAGTCCATAGTAGCTGCCCCTTCATGCACTTCACCAATACGGTGAACACGTCCTGAATAAAAAAGGATCCGTTCGGTGCAAGTTGTTTTTCCGGCATCGATATGTGCCATAATGCCGATATTTCGGACATTATTTAGCTGGTCTTTTGGGGGGCGTTTATTTGCCATTGTTTAAGGTTGCTCCTTTACCATTTATAGTGTGCAAATGCTTTGTTCG
Organism: uncultured Simkaniaceae bacterium; assembly: GCA_965555895.1. Classification (GTDB taxonomy): domain Bacteria; phylum Chlamydiota; class Chlamydiia; order Chlamydiales; family Simkaniaceae; genus Neptunichlamydia. The sequence continues at coordinate 3,639 of CBEWFH010000077.1, read as the reverse complement.
CTTCAGCCATGCGGTGTGTGTCGTCTTTCTTCTTGATTGTGGAACCTTGGTGGTTATAGCAATCAGCAAGCTCCATTGCAAGACCATCAGCCATATTGCGCCCAGTTTTTTGGCGCGCATTCGTAATAATCCATTTCATAGCCATTGCCGCCCGTCTTTCAGGAGCTATTTCAATGGGCACTTGATAGGTTGCGCCACCGATCCGTCTCGATTTTACCTCAAGAGTTGGCATGGCATTTTCCATTGCTTGTTCAAAAGCAATGATTGGGTCTTCGGAACCGACTTTTTTTGAAAAATTTTCAAGGGCGCCATAAACGATTTTGATTGCTATAGATTTTTTTCCATCTTGCATTACACGATTGATAAACTTCGATATAACAATACTATTGTATCTTTGGTCAGGAATGGGTTTTCGTTTTACAGCTTGACGTCTTCGTGACATGGTTTATGTTCCTTTACTTAGGTTTTTTCGCGCCATATTTGGAGCGAGATTGTTTTCGGTCTTTCACTGCTGCGCAGTCGAGGGCTCCTCGAACGATGTGGTAACGAACACCGGGAAGGTCTTTTACCCTTCCTCCTCTTACGAGGACGATACTGTGTTCTTGCAAGTTGTGTCCTTCACCACCAATATAGGCGATTACTTCCTGTCCATTAGAGAGACGAACCCATGCTACTTTTCGAAGTGCTGAGTTAGGCTTCTTTGGCGTTTTGGTTTTTACTTGAAGACAAACACCCCGCCTTTGCGGACATTTTTGGAGTGCAGGAGACTTCTTTTTCTTCTTTTTAGGTGTACGTGGTTGGCGTACGAGTTGGTTAATGGTTGGCATTGAGGCCTTTACTCCTATTTATACAGTTGTCAATCCCATATAGGATCAATTCTTACCAATGTAAACGGGTAGTTTAGCGCAGCTAGAGATTTATTTGCAACTGATTGGTCAAAACCCAAGGGCGGTGCGCTGAAACTTATTAAATAATTTAATTTCATAATTATGAAATTAAATTATTCAAAATAGAAGCAATTAATTTACTAATCAGTATAGTGAGATTTTAAGAGTGGGATTATGGGAAGGGCTTTTTTATTTAGATTCATCGTTTTTATAACCCTTTGTGGATCGGCATTTGGAAGTGATAAATATACTTTATCACTTAAAGATGTTCGGCCGACAATGGATAAAATGTTTACTTATCATGTTGAAAATAAAGAATTTTCTCTACTCATCGTTAAGCGTTCTTTGAAGATTTATATCGAACAATTCGACCCCGATCGGATCTACCTCCTTAAAGGAGAGGTGGGGCCCTACCTAGGGATTTCTCCTAGGCAGATACGGGAGGTGATTGAGCACTATAATAAGGATGAGTTCCCGGAGTACTGGAACCTCAATTTTACGATCGAGAAAGCGATTAGAAGGGCGCAAAAGCTTCGGCATGAGCAAATTGACCGTCTGATCAATGCTGGAGAAGATGAATTAAAAAAATCGCCTACATTAGCCTATTCTAGTTATCCTTCTGATGAAGATGGATTAAAAAATAGAATCTATGATCGCCTTATCCTCGAGGTAAAAGCGCATCTCCGAGGGCTGAAAGAGATAGCGATCACCCCACAACTTATTCAAAAGATTTTAAATCACCGCTCAAAGAAAACCTTTGCTTTTGAAGAAAAGTATATTAATCCAGATGAACATCAGCTCTCTCTGCACATGCTCAAGGCAATGTCAAAAAGCCTTGATGCCCATACCGGATATTACAGTCCTCGTGAGGCTTATGAGATCCGAACGATGCTCAAAAAAGAGTTTTCAGGTGTAGGGGTTGTTCTTCGAGAGGATTTTGATGGGGTCTATGTCTCCGATCTTATCCATAATGGTCCTGCGCATAAAAACGGAAATATCCAAGTAGGAGATATCTTGGTTGCCGTTAACCATCAAGGGGTCGAGGGTATAACTTTTGAGCAGCTTCTTGAGGTAATGAAGGGGAATTCGGGATCCAAAATTACCCTTGGCGTGAAGAGAAATGAAACGACTGTCCATGTCGATCTGATTCGAGAGAAGATTTCGATGGATGATGAAAGGATAGCCTATTCTTATGAGCCTTATAGAGATGGAATTATTGGAAAGATCGATGTCCCTGCCTTCTATGATAACGGAGGAAACATCAGCGTGGCACACGATTTGCGGGAAGCGCTCCGTTCTTTAAAGGCAGAAGGGAATCTTTTAGGAATAGTGATGGACTTTCGTGAAAATTCAGGAGGGTTCTTAAGCCAAGCGATTAAGGTTTCTTCTCTCTTTATTAGTGGGGGGCTCATCGTCGTTTCAAAATATGCTGATGGAGAGGTGAGCTATGCCCGCGATGTCGATGGACGGCGCTATTTTGATGGCCCTCTTGTGATATTAATCTCAAAGGCTTCTGCCTCTGCGGCAGAAATTGTGGCGCAAGCTCTCCAAGATTATGGGGTTGCCCTAGTGGTGGGTGATGAGCGCTCCTATGGAAAAGGGTCGATGCAGTTTCAAACGATTACCGATGAAAAAGCAAAGGCATTTTTTAAAGTAACCGTGGGGCGATACTATACCGCTTCAGGGCGCTCTCCACAGATTCAAGGGGTGCAATCTGATATTCATGTCCCTACAGCCTTTTTCCCTTATAATATAGGGGAACGCTTTCTAGAGTTTCCTCTTTCTAGTGATTACTTAAGTGGCGATATTTTCCATTCTCTCATGAATATCAAGCAGGGCTCATATAAAGATGTAGCCCGTTTTACCGTTCCTTATCTTAAACCTCGAGAAACCGAGTGGCGCCAAATGATTCCAAAGCTCACTGCAAATAGCCACGAGAGGATCGAAGACAATCAAAACTACCAGTTTTTTCTTAAGGTTGGAAATGGGTACCGTCCTAAAAGAACTAAGGGGCAATCCCACCTGGATATCATGAAAGAAAACTATGGCTCTAATGACCTTCAAATCCAAGAATCTGTTGAAATCGTCAAAGATATGATTGCAATAGATAGGCAAAAGTCATTGCGATAAATCTTCCAAAATTCTACCATTAGCTGTTCATGCCATATGGCCGGGTAGCTCAGTCGGTAGAGCAGAGGACTGAAAATCCTTGTGTCCCCAGTTCAAATCTGGGTCTGGCCACTCTTTTTTCTCTATTTCTAAAAAACTTTCCATTTGCAATAGTTAATCTTGATGATAGGAGTTATGTTTTTTTTGATGACCACCCTCTCTCCTTGCCCCGATAAGCCAAACTGTGTAAGTAGTGAAGCACATGTGATCCTGCCCATGCAGTATTTACCCTTTAGGGTTGATAAAACTCCGCTAGAAAGTCTCGAAATCCTTGCCTCGATCATCCGCTCCATTCCGCGGACAACAATTATTGAACAAACACCCACCTATATCCATGCCACGTTCAAATCAAAGCTTTTCCATTTCATCGATGATGTGGAGTTTCTCTACAACCCCGATAAGAAAGTGATCGAAGTACGGAGCGCTTCCCGTACCGGTTATAGCGATATGGGAGTTAACCGCAGGCGCATAGAAACCATTCGAAAAGCATATGAAAAACAGACCGATATCAGTGTTCGTTAAACACTTAATTCAATGACTTCCCGGCTAAAGCCGGTAGATTGAATCTAGGCATAAATGCAGC
>CBEWFH010000076.1:0-6350 GCA_965555895.1 uncultured Simkaniaceae bacterium | reverse complement strand
TAATATTGTAATAATATAATAGCAGATAACCATTGTCACATATCCCATAGGGATGACCATTTGATGAATAGGTAGACCCTATCATAAACCACTTCAGGGAGAGCCTGTAGTGAGTCATTTTTAAACCAAATTTACTTGCTTATTAGCTTGGCGTGTTTGCTAGGCAAAACAGATTTATTCTAAGAGCTCAAAGGAAGCAGCGGTTTGCCCGTATATCCTGGGGGCTAAGAGGTAAGGCTACGGTTTTCCACCATATTATCATATTTGGGGACGATTGGCGCCAAGAAAAGGGTGCCTTTTTTGAGTCGAAACTAGGCAAATCACATGTGGCTTAGCTTTGGAGCAAAACAGAGTGATGCTTCAATAGATAGGGCTTGAAGGGATTTTTCTAATCCAGAGGTTTAAATGGCTGATGCCAAAAAAGCGCTTTATCGCTAAGCGCTAAGTAAAGTACAAAAGAAAAAAACCTACTCTAAGTAGATGAAAATAGGGGTTTAAGATGCAAAAAGGAAATATTCCAAACAGATCCTTTCTGCTTACTAGCAAGAGATTTCTGATCTCTCGTGCCCTTATAGAACATAAAAAATTAATACAACCATGCAATCGCGCAATGGGTAGAGATAAAATTATGAGTAATCAACATAGTCACAGATTGGATTAATGTTGAAAAGGCAATGGTTACTGCAATGCAAAGCGTTGGCAACTAAACCTTAAAAGAAGAAACCTTTCTAAGCACACGTGTTTAGAAGCAAAATACAAAGGTAATAATATGAGTAGCTCGGTAGATAATTTACCGCCAGTTCCTTCACAAGGTGAATATAATACTCAGTGGTCGGGTATCCTTGGTCATTTAAAGGACTTGGTAGACGATGGGAAAATTTTTGAAGCTGTGGAATATATCGCTTCAAGTCTTTTCTTATTTCTTTCAGGTTTTACAGAAGATTTTCAGATGGGAAAACAAGCTGTAATTGAGCGATATCTTTCTGCTCTTGGTGATGCTCGTAACAAAGTGGAACAGGATTTTGATGCTAACCAAGTTAGTGGTGGTGATGCAGAGAAGGCAAAAGAGGCAGAGGATCAATACTATGGAAAAGATGGGATAAAAGCGATCCTTGAGCAAGGGGAGAAAGCGGGCATTTTCACATCTTCTTTCGTTAAAGAAGTAGAAGGTGAATTTACAAACACAATCTTTTATGGAGCAGACTCTGCCCATGATGGGAAGGGTTTAGCAACCCAATGGGCTAAAGATTGGGCAAATACAACTTTATCTCCAAGTCCTGGCACTAATAAGAATGCATCTCTCCAGGCAGTTACGAATTCTTTAACAGCTGTATCGAATGACTTTAGTTCTCAGTCATCTACGGCACAATCAAAGTTAAAATACTACGAATCCAATGATGAGCAATATAAATCGATTTTCCATGATATCGCTACCGATTGGATAAATGTTATGAAATCAATGATTACTGCAATGCAAAGCGCAAGTAACTAATAATAAGAGGAATAATATGAGCGGAACTAATAATCCTAGTAATGCTAATGCACTACTTCTAGTAGAAGAAGCTACGATTCAGTGGCAAGGTACCATGCAGTCAAATCAAGAGGTTACAGCAACAACTGTTGACCAAGCTGCGAGTCTTCTGATGAATGTTTATAATAATGCTAACCTGAGTCTTGATGCTCTCATGAATACAGCTGGACATGTTAAAACACAGGGATCGTATAAACCATCAAGTGGTAAACCAAAATATTCAAGTGGGATCAAGAGCCAATATTCAAATGAAGTTAACATGTGGCAAACCTACTACAATAAGAAATCTCAACAATGGTCAAACTTAGAGAACGAGTGGAACACACCAATTCAATCACTCGATACTCAGGAACAAACTCTTGGTAACAACTCGCAACAAGCATCGCAAAATGCTTCAATTGTAACACAAACTCAATCACAAACAGCAAACTTGTTGCAAAGCCAATTATAATTAAAAAAGGGTGATAAAATTATGTCAACACAAACAATTAATAATCAATCTTCTGAGCCATTGTCTCAGGGATTAAGTGGAAAGGGAGCTAAGACAGACAGCGCACTTGCGTCTTCTTTATCTGTCATGACTCTTTCGACGAATCAATTGCTAGAATCACTTGGGATTTCACCAGAAGAGGGACATTCTGTCGATGATAGTGCAACTCTTCTTATGCTAAATGAAGAGAGGCAAAAAATTGATGAAGAGCAAGATAAAGAACATGCCTTTATCGCTCAATTAGCCTCAGATGCAGCTGCAGATGGAGTTAAAGGTGGAACAACGCCTCCTCCATCTGGAAAAAATGCGATTTTCGAAGCAGCAGCGGATATGAGTAAGATTCAATCGAGTGCCAATAGCTCTATAGTTAAAGAGCTTAAGAGACAGCTGCAGATGATGAAAACTCAACTTACTAACTTAGAGCGAGAAGCAACATTCTGGGATGGATTTGGCCACCTTTGGGGTCAATTCAGCAAAGATCCTTCGAACGCAAACCTTCAGAAATTGCTAGCAGAACTTGAAAAGTATTTTCCAAATGATTCTGACCTTGAAAAATGGGCTAAAGAAGCAAATAAAGAACAGGGTAAAGAAAACCAGTATGATCACCGCTCAGGTTGGTTAAGATTTTGGCATGGACAATGGTCAGATCCTCATTACTACAAGAATTTTGAAAAGGGGATAAAAGGCTCTTTAGATGGGCTTATTTCTCAGGTAGAAAGTGGTTTTGGAGTTACAAATAGTCAATTCCAAAATGAGATGCAGACTGGGCAAACACTTTTCCAAGATCATCTACAAAAAATTATGACTGAAATCAGCGTGCTATCTCTCTTGATCAGTGTTCTTGAGGGTGGACAAAAAGGTGGTATGAGTCTGGTTTTCCAAATGGAATCCATTCTTATGTCTCTTGAGCAACTCGCGATTGGTAACAACACAAAAAAACAACAGCAGCAATCTGATATCGCAAAAATAACAATCAGTAATTTGACTCGTAATTTAGATAATATGATCGAGCAAATGAAGAAAGCTACCAGTTCTCATGGACTATTTGGTTGGATTGAAGACTTCTTTAAATCAATCATTAAAATCTTTGAAAACATTGGTTCAGTACTTGAGGATGTTTTTTCTGGCAACATGAAAAAAGCTGGCGAAGACCTTTTAAAAGCTACTGGTATTGAAACAATCATTAAAGCTTTTCAAAAAGGGATTAAGCAAGGACTTGAGTCGTTAATTACAGCTGTAATTTTCGTCTGCCTCTTAGGACCTGCTGGAATGATGTTCATGAATACGTCATTTGGAAAGGATATGAATGATGTAACAAAGCTTGTTGTTGATGCAGTTGTGGCCCTTGGAGAGGCAATTGTTGGTGGACTTGAAAAAGCTTTTGGGGACGATAAAGGGGCAAAAACTCTTCTTGATAAAGCTAAGAAGCTTGGGGAAGAAATGCTTGCCAACCCAGCCCTTAAGGCACTTGCTGATGTTGCGATGGTTGTAATTATTATTGCTGCCGTTATTTCTCAACAATACTGGCTTGCAGGTCTAATGCTTGTTCTTTTCGTAGCCTCTGAAACAGGGCTCATGCAAAAAGCAACAACAGCCATTGAAAATGAGATTGCTAAAATTCCAGGACTTAGCAAAGCTACAGCACAAGTCCTTGCTGATGCACTTGTTATTATCATCGTTACAGCTCTTTCATTTGGAGCAGGATCAGCAGCCGCTGCTGGTGATGTTGCAGCTGACGAAGCTGTTCAAACTGGTGAAGAAATTGCTGACAATGTTGTAGAGAATACAACTGAAGAAACAGCTTCACAAACGACTTCAAATACTACAGATAATGTAGCTAACCAAGCAGAGCAGAAATCTAAATCGATCCTTGAAAAAATCGGTGAAAAAGTTGGAAAAAGAGCTGGTACGACCATGGTAGGAGGAGGATCTGTTCTAGGATCTAGTTCCTTTGGTATAGACCTTGCTAAAGTAATCGATAAGAAGTCTGAAGCCTTAGAAATCATCCTAGCACTTATTCAAGAAGTTCTTGCGGCAGCAATGGCAATGATTGGTGGATTAGGAGTGATTACAAGTGCTCCTGGTATGATTGAACAGCAAACCACAAAACTAGCTGGAAAACTTGCTCCAAAACTTGTTCAAAGTTTGCAAGATAATGCTGGAGCAATGGCTCAGCTTGGTGGAAAAATGCAAGTAGCTGGAACAGCTGTCGCAGGTGTATCTGGTGCTATGCGAGGTGGAAATACCATTATTGAGGGAATGATCCAAAAAATCCTTGCTGAACTTAGAGGGGATATCACACTCCTTGAGTCTACAGAGCAATCAAATAACGATGCTATTAAAAATACTAGCACCGAATTGAACTCACTTATGAAAGAGTTTGAGACAATTGTAAATAATATGGATGCACCAGCTCTTGCTGGACAAGGGGTTGCGCGAGCACTCATGCAAAACGCATAAATAAAAAGGGTAAAAAATTATGTCAACAACAAATAATCAAGTAGCTAATAGCCAGATGGTTCCACTGACTGCTCTTTCTGAAAGTAAGGGAGACAAAGAAGCTCTATTCCAAGTAGGGATGTCAGGACTTGTCTCCGCTGCACTTTTAGAAGTTAAAAAAATTCTCAGCGAGGTTGCAAACCTTATGGGAAAGCAATTTATAGATCAAATTGAAGCTGCAAAAACAGCAGCAAAGAATCTTGCAAAGAGTCAAAGACAACAAGGAGCTGAGCTAGCCCAACAATCACTTGTTACGGGACTAACTCAAGTTGGAGGAGGTGTCCTATCTCTTGGAACACTTGGAGCTGGAGAAATCTTTGATAAAGTGACTGATAACTTTGAGCTAAAAGAAACCGATCAGCAGCTTAAAGGTATTAAAGGCTACAAAAACGAGATTAACAATAGGACATCAGAAGCAAGTATTAATGAGAATAAAGGAGGCCCTGTTCCGAACGCAAATGGTGAATTTGAAACGCAAGAATTGAATGTTGATAATAAAGACGTTGTCGCTGCGAGATCTAAAGCCTTAAATGATAAAGATAACTTTATTAATGGAAAGAAAAAAGCTCAAGTAGTTGCTGAGCAAAAAGGTGCAGATGGGACTGAGATTTCTGATAAAGTTGTGATCAAAGATATGACTGAGGGTCAAGCTTCTGACTTTAAGGATAACCTTGATAGCCAAGAGAAAACATTCCTTAAAAAACGTGATGGTCAGCTTGGGCAACAAAGTTCATTCCGACAAACAATCTCGACTGTCTCTCAGGGCCTTAATGGAATAGTCACTGGGTCAGGAACAGCAGGAGCAAGTGTACATGCGGCGGACGCAGCTAAGGCACAAGCATCTGCAACTGAAGGACAGGCAGCATTGCAAGGATTCCAACAAGTAAGTGGAATATCTCAAGGACAATTTACTAAATTAGTCGATGAGGCTAATGCACTTAGTGATAATTTAAAAGCTGTTGCTAATGCAAACGCATTGGTTGGTGGTTAACTAAAATAACAATCTTTTTAAGCTTTCACCGGCTTATCTGGCCGCTTCGCTATCCCTCCCCCAGCGAAGCGGCTTTTTTTTTGCGAGTTTGGAAGTTTAGAAAACTTGTGAGCCATTCCTCACAAGCTTGTAAACCATCTACTGTTTGAAGGGTTTTTGTATGGTTCATCTATCTAAGGACCCATATGGGCTCATAGTTACTATGTCCTGCTGCAAAATACAGCGGGTCTGGAACCATATCTACCTGTTGTGTAAAGCGGAGAGGTTCATTCCCCCCAACGGGATTGGGAATTAGAACACCATCTTTGATTTTCTGATTAAATTGACAGATACAAAGTCCGAACGCATAACACATATAGGTTGTTATTTGTTTACAAACTTTTGCTACTGAATCACAACACTCACAATTTTCTTTGGGATCTGGAGTAGAAGGGTTGGGAGTAACTGCAGGAGTTGAGGCTGTCCCTGTGGAAATAAATCCAAAAATTGGGGGTGTAGTGTTATGGTTTCTAAACACATTAGGTCTGGTGCGTGTTGGATCTATACCAGACACTTGCACAGCACCATAGTTGCTGGGTTGTTCTCTTATGGGGATCATTCTTTTCCCTAAGGTTAATTATAAAAACAAGGTAATTGTAAAAAGAGCGGACGTTCTAGTCAAACTCTTTTATGCAGGAACCTCTGAACATGGGTGACCTAGTTTCAGCCTGAGAAGAAATCAGGAATCTTCTTCCTTCAGGGAGGAGAGGATGTCAATTGATGTGGTATGATTTTACACGTATTGTTAATCTACCCCCTTAAGCACGCTCCAATATTGGTCATCCCTACAATAGGGTTTG
>CBEWFH010000075.1:0-6375 GCA_965555895.1 uncultured Simkaniaceae bacterium | reverse complement strand
TATCCGAAAAACTTTATCAGAAAACCATAAAGATTTAAATCGCAACAAGTCTAATAGAGAAGGTCTGAATGGTCTCAAAGAACAAGCAGGGCGAGGAGCTAAATATAAACTTCCTCTGTCGGAAGAAGAAGCATTTAGAAAAGCAGTACTTGAACTACAGGATAAGAAAAAAGGAGGGCGGATAAAAGGGACAGATGTTCTCCGATTAATGGAGGAAAAATTTTCTGTAAGGTGTTCCCTTCAGAGTGCTTACAACACCCTTCATAGAGTAGATTTAGTATGGATCAGTGGGCGATCGAAGCACCCCAAGGCAGATTTTCAAGCACAGGAAGCTTTTAAAAAAACTTCAAACAAATAGTAGAAGATTCTGTTCCAAAGGAGATCAGTTTAGAAAAAATAGACATTTGGTTCCAAGATGAAGCTCGAGTAGGACAACAGGGAACAGTGACAAGATTGTGGGCGATTAAGGGAACACGTCCCAGAGTAGTGAGACAACAGCAATTTAATTATACCTACATATTCGGAGCTGTATGCCCTAGTAGAGATGAAGCTGTTGGGCTTATAATGCCGTATGCAAATACGGCCACGATGCAAGTGCATCTCGAGCATATTGCAATGAAAGTGCCTAAGGGACGTCATGCAGTCATAGTGCTTGATCAAGCAGGGTGGCATACCAGTAAAAAACTGAAACAATTCGATAATATAACATTGATTCCGTTACCGCCAGCTTCTCCTGAGTTAAATCCAACAAAGCAGGTTTGGCAACGGCTAAGAGAAGATTTTTTGGCTAATCGCTGCTTTGAGGATGAAAAAGATATCGTGAATACATGTTGTGAAGCATGGAATAGTTTTGATGATAAGCCAGGGGCGGTGCAATCTTTGTGTTCGCGCAGTTGGGCTAATTTGATAGATTAATTTTTAGGATTGGTATTAACTCCTCTTTAGGTTCGAGAAGTCTATATCATAACTGTCCTCTTTTTCGGGGGAAGATCAGTTTCTTGAGGTACTCTTTTAAAAACATATTGGCTTCTTCAATGCTTTCTATTCCTGCTAACCTCATCTCTTTGACCAAATCGGTCTTGGTGGGTTCCAAAGCTTCTTTCTACCCTCCCTTTTGCTTGGTGGCTATGGGCGCAGAGTAACTCGACCCCAAGCTCTTTTAAGACTGTCCCATACTGAGTGAGATCTCCTTTCAGGTGCCCTTCTTTTTGATTCTGCCTGAAAATACTGTGCTTATCGCTATAGAATGCTTCTGGAATCCCATTCGTTTTTATGTATTCTTTTGTCAGCCTCATGTACTCTTTAGTGGTCTCTGCTCTTACAAACTTAACCTAAAGGAATCTCACTTGTTGCATCATCTATAAACAAAATCAAGCTCATCCTTTCTCCTCTCCCCTCTAACCAATCATGATCTGATCCATCTATTTGTACCAGTTCTCCTCTTCGACTCCTACGCGCGCTCCTGGGGTGGTAACGCCTCTCCTTTTTCTTTTTCGCCTTCCAAAGCCCCTCCTTTATCTGTAGCTGTCTGATTTTCTCCTTGGAGACTTTACCGCCCAAGATCTCCGCTAATCTTCTCTGCTGCAAATGTGGGGCCAAAATCGCTATAGCGCTGGAGGAGTAACTTTACAATTTTTTCCTCTAGCTCTTTCGGGAATGCATACCGACTTATTTTCCCCCTAGACTTATGTGCTATTCCTCTTCCTCCTTCTTTTTCATACCTCTTCCTCAGCCTTCTCAGGTGCCTCTTTGTCAGCTCTAGCTTTCGAGCTCCTTCTTCCATTTTCATCTCTCCCTTGCAGACTAACGCTAATATTTCAACCTTCTTCAACTCTTTTGTTGTCATTCTTATGTCTCCCATGTCTTATCCCCTTTGTCTTCAAATATTGTTTTAGAAGGGGACATTTTAACATAGCCAGGAGGGGGAGATTATCACATTGCCGTTACAATTTTTCTTCATTCATTGAACAAAAAAGGGGCAAGAATTATGGTCCATATTAGGAGCGGGGAAGTCTTCTAGTGAAATTTCGTACGAAGTTATTTTATTCGTTTATAGCTTTAGGGCTTATGAGCACACTTTTGGCTCTCTTCATTATCTATGGAGAGGCCTCCCGCCTTATATTTGAGGAAATTCGGAGTAAAATTCTCTCGCTCATTATTAACTCTGAGCAACTCATTGATCCCAATAGTGTAAAAAAGTTCATTCAAAGCAAAGGAGATGAGAATACTTCTGATTTTAAGCATCTTAATGATGAACTCTCTGAAATTCGAGATATCAATCGCCGCTCCAATATGTATGTTGAATATGTCTATCTCATCAAAAAATCTGATGATTCTAATCAGTACTATTTCGTCATAGACGTTCAAGCTGATGGTCGTAAAATTAAGACCCACTTTGGGGAACTCTATCCCTCTCGTATTGAGATTCCTCTAGGGCTAGCTTCTCCCTTTGTCACCACCCACATCTATTCTGATGAATGGGGAACATGGCTTACAGGGTACGCTCCTATCTATGATAGCGAGGGGAATCAAATAGCCATTCTTGGAATCGATGTTCGGACTAAAGAGATTTACTTAGAGCTCGAGAAACTCCTTCTCTATGGTCTTGTTGCCTTTGCAATTTCTATTTTTGTTGCTGTGATCTTCGCCTATTTTCTATCGAAGCTCGTTTCTTCCTCACTCGCAGCCATTTGCGATACCGTTAAAAGTATCGGAAAAGGGGATTTTTCAACTCGCAGCATGCTTTATACCCGAGATGAATTTAATGAGCTCTCGCTAGCTATCAACAACATGGCAAAAGGGCTTCAAGAACGAGAACGTCTAAAGGTGGGCTTTGCTCGCTATGTCTCTCAATATGCTCTAGAAGAACTGCTTAAACTTGATCAACCGATCACTCTTGAAGGGGAACGGAAAAAAGTTACCCTCCTCTTTTCAGACATCCGTCATTTTACAGGGATGGCTGAAGAACTTCCCCCCGAAGAGGTCCTCAAGCTTCTCAACGAGTATTTTACAGAGATGATTGAGGTGATCTTTAATTATGGAGGAACACTTGATAAATTTATTGGGGATGGAATGATGGTTGAGTTTGGAGCTCCCCTTGAAGATAAATTGCAAGAACTCCATGCAGTCCTTGCCGCAATTCATATGCAACTGCACCTTGATAAGCTTTGCGATAAGTGGGAAAAAGAAGGGAAGCGCCGCCTTGGAATGGGAATCGGAATCCACACAGGTCTTGCAGTCTTAGGGAACATTGGTTCTGAACTTCGGATGGAGTATACTGCAATCGGTGATACTGTAAACGTGGCTTCGCGCCTAGAGCGTTTTACCAAGAAGCTTGAAAAGCAGATTATCATTTCCGAAAGTGTCTACGAAAAGGTTAAAGATTATTTTATTGTCGAAGATTTAAAAGAGATCGAGATCCCCGGTAGAAAAGGGATCATCCAAGCCTACTCAATCGATCCTTATGCACAAAAAAATCTTCATCAACTTGAACTCATTCATGAGCAGCATAAACTTTCCGAAGAACAATAGATAGTCTCGTCAAATTATCGCCGCCGCTTTACCTCAACAGTGATAACTTGACGACACTATCTAATTCTTCTTGCCTTTTGAAAAGATTTTTTTTATGAAGGGAAAGAAATGAGGTCACGATATGAAACAACAAGCGATTCGAACAATTGTCACACTTTCTAACTTTGGATATGTCGCTGCTTGCATAGTCCTTTATCTCATTGCTCTTTGCATTTTAATTTCAGCTATATGGGGAATTATATCTGATATGACCTCCGGCTCTTATACTGTCTATAAGCTTCTTGATGAAGTCGGTCTCATTGTCTTCGCTATGGCGGTTATCGATGTGGGCAAATACCTCATGCTTGAAGAAGTGGTTCGAAAAGGGGAGAAAGAGAGTGCATCTGCTGATACTCGCAATACTGTAACAAAATTTGGAATTATTATTGCATCAGCCCTTTCTTTAGAGGGGCTTGTCCTCACTATCGAAGTGGCAAAACAAGATGTAACCAAGATTTTTTATCCCGTGATGGTCCTTCTTGCTGCAACACTCTTTATTGTGGGGATTGGGGTGTATCAGGTGTTGAATGCTCGGTCTGAGAGGCGTTAACTTTACCCTGTATTGGTGCAAAATTCTCAATAAAATTTGAAAGCTGATCTTCAACTTGGCTGTGGAATTCTAAAGGATAGGTCATCTCGACCTTATAAAGAGTATTCCCAACAAGTACAAGTATTCCAGCTGTCTCTGTTTGTCCTTCTTCTGCAACGGTATAATGCTCATAGTCAAGTGCAGGAAATGATTTAAATTTAGTCGTCTCTTTTCCAACAAGCTCTGTCTTACCAAGCTCATGCATGATGACCTTAAGAGCTCCTCCAAGGACAAGACTATTTCCATACTTTAGCCATTCTTCGGGAAGAGTCGTATAACTGACTGAAAAGTGGATGTCCCTATCAATCCTGCAGAGGTATTCTTTATAGGGGAGGAAACTATCGCTTCCTGGAATCGGAAGATCGCGACTGTCAAGTTTTGGTTTTTTAGGAAAAGAAGCTGAGAAGTTCTCATCTTTGGGGTTAAAAGAGATCCATTTTTTGAATTCTACACCCTTCTTAACGACCCGATGGAGATTTAGCATATGCTTTTGAGGTTTGTTCGAGTGCGTGTAGAAAAAATAACCCCCGAATCCTATCATTGCTGTAATTAAAATTAAAATAAATTTCTTCATAACCCATTCCTTTAGAAAGTTTTCAGAATAATAAGGGATTGTTAAATTATAATCAATTTAAGTAATAATTTTAGACCTGGTCTTCAGGCTTTTCTGGAATGATCACAATTCCAATGATATAGGTGATGAAAATAGGAAAAAAACCAGTAGGAATTAATGCAATAATGGTGACGAGACGGACAATCATAGGATCTATTTTAAGGGCTTCTGCTATCCCTCCACACACACCAGCAATTTTCCGGTCCCTTACTGAGCGATAGAGACGTCTACAATCGTACTGGATATAGGTCGGAGGACCTAGGGGCATGAGCATCCAGGCGATAATATAGATAACTACAAGGGGGAGAAACGCAGTAATGATACATATAAAGACCGCTAGGAGGCGGATAACAGTTGGATCCATTCCAAGAAATTGTCCCAGACCGCCACAAACTCCAGCAACCTTCTTATCCCATCTATCTCGATATAACCTTCTCATACCCGTACTATCACTAAAATGAAATTAAGTTTCAAATGGAACAGGGGATTTAAAAGACATCGTCTTTTTTGTCACTGGATGGATAAAATCAAGACCATAGGCATGGAGGTGAAGGCGACCACTTGCAATATCCCCATATTTTTGATCCCCTAGAATAGGGAATCCGGCTGCAAGTGATTGGGCGCGGATTTGATTCTTCTTACCCGTTTCTAAGATAAATTTAATCGCTGTTGTTTTTCCACGGGAATTAAGGACTGTATAGTGAGTGATGGCGACATCCCCTTTTGGGTGAGGGCGGACATAGTAGTTAGCATCTTCAAGGAGGCGACACTTCCATGTTCCCGATCCTTCGACTTTACCACGGACAATAGCGCGGTATTCTCTATGAATTGAGTGGGTATGAAATTGAACCTTAAGTCCCTCTCTTGCCTCTTCGGAAAGAGCAAAGACCATGACACCCGATGTTTCTCTATCGAGGCGATGAACAGGGAAAACACGCCGATACAATTTCTTTAAAACACCATGAGCTGTCTCTTCAGCCTGGAAGACTGTTGCAACACTCAAAATCCCATCAGGCTTATTGACTACAACGAGATCACGATCTTCATAGAGAACTTCGATATCAAGATCTAGGAACTTTTGCTTTTCCTTGAGGGTAATTATAGCATCTTCTTCAACCTGAAAATGTGGCTCGAGGATCTTTTTCCCATTCACTATAATTCGGCCAGCTTTCAGCCATTTCCGCAGTGTGGATTTCGAGCTTTCTGGAAACTCAAAGACGAGACGCTCTAAGAGGATAGACATTCTAATTTCTCCTTATATAGGCTTAATTTTCCAAGTAGCTCCTGGCCCCGCAGTCTCGAGTTGAAGAAGGGGATCATATTGAAAACAATATTGGCAAAAATTTTAAGACGGCCATAAAGCCCTTCTGATTTATTTCCCACAATCATGAGGTGGAAGTGGGGGACTGTTTGTTCTGCATCAAAACCTGTTTTGCAAAGGATATACTTTTCCCCGTCAAAAAGAGCTCCTACTCGTTTCGCAAGGTCGATCACTTCGCAAAACTCGTCTTGGGCCATGTCTTTAAAGGAATCGCGATGCTCTTTTGTGACCGCCGATTCAACTCTGAAGTGCGACATTAGCCACCCCTCTACTAAGCTGGCT
>CBEWFH010000074.1:0-6400 GCA_965555895.1 uncultured Simkaniaceae bacterium | reverse complement strand
GGCTCCGACGGTTTCAAGAGGAAGGGAATGATGGGCTGTTAGACAGAAGAAGTGGATGGTGATGTTGAAAGCATACACGCAACAATAGAAACTGAGTTTTATGAGCTTACGCGCTTTAACTCTAGAGAAGACTTTCTTCAAAAAGGAGGAAGTTATAGACGATTTTATAACCTTGAAATGTGATAGACTTGGATCAGGTTTTTGAATATCAACTAGGGGGTCAACCTTTACCTGTTCTTCCCGCTTCCTTGAAAGGGACGGTTGAGAAAGTCCCTTAAAATAAAGAGGACCACCCCGTTAGGGGTGGCCTTCTTCATGGATTGAGGTATGGATGGTTAATAGGAGTTTTTTCGAATAAGCGTCGAAATTGCTCCATGTTGAATCCCAACTCCTATCTTCGTAGGATAGGAAATTCTTTTAAAGCGATCCTTGAGTTCTGTAAAAGTTGCAAGCCATAAGTTAATTTCATGCCAAACTTGAAGATAACGATCTTCTCGTAAAGTCCCCTTACTAAATTCTAGTTTACTAGAATCTGTAAAGATTGCTTGCAATCCTTTTATCCAACGCCAAACACTTTGGATTAACGCTTGAGTATATGAAAGTTGTTCGAGTTCGATTGGGTCTGTTTTAGAATCTCTAACCGCGGAATTATCACCGTTGCTTCTTGTGCCTGGTGGGACTTGCGAAACGGCTGACATATTTACTCCTACTTAAGAAAATATTAATACAAACTTTATACTTAAGGTTGAATTGTTTCAAGCATTTTTTGAAATTTAATTAGCCATACCGATCGCAACGAGTCCTAAAACATATGCGATAAACATAAAGAGAGGGAGAGAGGAAACGTTTTTAGCACTTTTAAATTCGCGCCAAATAAAGACACCCCAAACTGCTGCAATAAGGGTAGAGCTCCTTGTCCAAAAGAATAGGCAATGGCAGGACCTGAATGTATTGATGCAACAACATTAAAAGGCATTCCCACATACCAAATGAGTCCCCCAATTATACCATATGAGTGTTGAAATTTTGTTCCCCTAAAGTAATCATGAGAGGTTATGGTATGACCGGGGGGGGACCAGGTTAGATAGAACAAGGCCAATAGAGAAGAGGAAAACAGCTCTATATGGGTTTAGACCGCGGCTACCCATCATTGATCCTGCAATGAGTGGATAGAAAAGGGACATAAGTGCGCCACTAACTAGGGAAATAACAATCCCCTTTTTTGTTGGATGGCTTGAACTACTTGCTCGCTTATAGGCAACTCCATCCAAAATAATGGCAAGGAGTATTAAAAAGACTCCAATGAAAAGGAGAAAAACATTTCCTTCTGGATGAACGCGACATAGCTGAGAAGGATTCCCGCAACGAGTGCGAGGCCAATTCCAATGGGAAAGGCAACAGCCATACCAGCAATAATAATCGCTGCAACTAAGAGGATATTTGCCACGTTGAAAATCATTCCACTAAATAGAGCTTTAAGGAATAAACCTATAGGGGCATGAATCATATTCGGAATAAACCCCATTCCAGACCCTCCGAACGAGCCCATCGTTATTCCAAAGAGTAAACTCATAAAGAAAACACCAAAGGCATAATCCCAATAGAAGAGTTCAAAGCGCCACGTTTTATCTACCTTTGTCATATTGGCTCACGATCCCCAGCAGACTATAGTAACAAACATAAAAAATACAGCGCCTAAATAGGTTTCTGGTAAGTACATTAACTCTCGTTATGATTTTGTTTAAGATTAGTAGGGCGATTCAGGGTTTCTAGGAAAATGTCATAAAAGGCTTTTGAATCAATACCTGTTGCCACTTGGATGTTGGGGCCCACCTTTGTCATCATTACTCGCCCATACTCAGGCCCGTTTTTTAAGTTGATGGTAAGCTTTAAGTCCCGGTATGTTGCCACCTTTGGATGGGTCATAACCACTGCTGCAAGAGGATCCAAAAAGTAACTCTGGGCCCGTTTTTGCATTTGCGCATAGGGCTTTATTACCTCATACACAAAGTTTGCCGATGGGGTCTTTCGATCATCAGAGATTCTCTCAAAAAACTCTTTTGTAATAGGAGCGTGTTCTGTTGCATCTAAGGGAACCAGGGTAATCGGCACTCCTGAATTAAAGACATCGGACGCTGCCTTCGCATCGAGAAAGATGTTATATTCTGAGACTAAATTTTGATACCCTTGAGGTCTTCCTGCTAAATTTCCAGGAACAATGATTGCCCCTCCTATGATGAAGATTCTTTCGATATTTGCTTTAATCGCAGGGGTCTGTGCCATTGCAGTGGCTACGTTTGTCATGGGGCCAATACAAAACAGGGTCACTTTTGTAGGACTATGCATAATAATATCGGTCATCAGATCACTTGATCGTACGGCGACTGGTTGGACAGGGTTAAGAGGTAGCTTGATTCCCACAACATTATCGACTTGAGTGCGCCATTCTGATGGGAAAGAACCCGCTGGACTCAATGATTTTCGCGCGCCATAGGATACGGGAACCCGAGAGCGATCCGCAAGCTCAAGTAAGTTCGAGATATTTTTTGCCCCATATTCCCAACGAGACATCCCATCTCCCATCGTTGTAATCGCTTTGATATCGACACGTGGTTGTTTTAAAAGATAAAGGATTGCCATCATATCGTCGATATCGGCATCGGTATCAATAATTAAAACGGTGGGATGAGATAGGTCAACCGAGATCTTCCCTTCTACTTGAGAAAGAACTAGCAACACCCCCAAAAAAATGAAAATCTTCCGAAACATCGATGTTCTTTACGGTTTATTTATATGTTACATTGATAAACGATTAGAGAGTGTTTTTGCAACAAAAAAAATTTTACGATAGAGTGAAGAATAGAGTGAAGAGATATGAAAGCAAAAATCCTTAACTACGGTTTTCTAAATATCGACCACGTTTACCGCGTTCCCCATTTTGTGAAAGCTGGGGAAACATTAGCTAGTACCCTCGTAAGCCATTTTGCAGGTGGGAAAGGAGCAAACCAATCGATTTGATGAAAAACCAATTCATGATGCCCTTGCCTTTGCAACAAAAGCTTTAGCCATATGTGTGACGCGCGAAGGGGCGATGGATTCAATTCCCTTTAATGAAGAGGTCGAATGACTTTTGAAATCATTAGCTTTGGAATCATCGGTATCCTTGCAGGACTCCTCTCAGGACTTCTCGGCATTGGTGGCGGAGTTGTCACTATCCCTTGCCTAATCGTTGTCTTTATGACGCTTGGAATTCCCTCGTCTGACATCATGCATCTTGCCATTGGAACATCGCTTGCTGCAATGGTCTTTAATACCCTCTCAGCAAGCTATTCTCATTATAAAAAAGAGGCTATTCTCTTCAACATCGTCAAACCTATGAGCCTTGGAGTGGTTGTAGGAACCCTCCTCGGTGCTATTATCGCACATTTTCTTTCTAGTCACTTTCTTAAGATCTTCTTCGGTATCTTTGAAGCGCTTCTAGGGATTCGGTATTTACTACCTGAGCCAAAAGTCATCAAAGAAAAACCTCTTCCCTCTTTCTGGGGTCTCTCCATCCTTTCGATCGGAATTACTACCCTCTCCACCATGCTGGGTGTCGGGGGCGGAATCATCAACGTACCGGTCCTCACTCACTATAATATTCCCGTGAAAAAAGCGATCGGAACCTCTTCGGCCCTTAGCTTTCTTATTTCTTTTTTCGGAGCTGTTTTCTTTCTCTTCATGGGAATGCATTCTGTCCATGTCCATGAAAGCATTGGTTATCTCTACCTTCCCGCCTTTTTTGTTATCAGCGTTATCTCATTTTTTACCGCCCCATATGGAGCGAAATTAACCCATCGCCTTCCCACAAAAATCCTCAAGAAGATTTTCGGAATAGTCCTACTCGCCGCAGGGGCAATCATGATCTTTTCTTAAGTAAATTACTATATCCCTGAATGCTACTTATTTCACGCCATCGATTTGTAGAATTGGCACAGACACTAGATGAGCGCCGAGCCAAGGTAACCCAACTTGCAGAAGGTGCGAAGCAAAGTGGATGCGTATTTAATTTTATCGAAATAGATGGCACGAAATAGGTGGCATTCAGGAGGTTATAAAGGTGAGATGGAAGTGGGGGCAGAGGAACCATGATGCCAGAGCCTATACTGCTCCTCAAGACATTTGGCTTCTTTTTCGATCTCTTGCGACGCGAGATCTTCGTCCTTAAGGAGGGTGATAAGGTGGCGCTTAAAGGACTCAGGAGAGACCTCTTTCATCTTATTGATGAGTAATGCCGCTTCTTGTTTATTTTTTATATATTTAGAAAAATTCCACTGAACGGCTCTTCTGAGGGCAAAGTGGTTTTGAGAGTAGAACTCTTTATAAGAAAAGAGCTCGATGTCTTGTTTGGAACAGACTGCTTCGGCTTGCTTGATAAGAGCTTTAAGGTGCTCGCTTTTGGAACTTAGGATTTCTGTTGTAAAAAGAGAAAGAGTTTTTTTCGACTTCCCTTTTTGGATTTTCTTAAATGCTGCGTTTAGGAGGAAAAAGTTGAGTCGTACAACTGAGGTGTGCATTGCTTTACTTTCTTTTTTTAGTTCTCTTTTGATCTTAAAGATTGAGGCAATGCTCTCAAGGGATCCTCTAAGCTTTTTTTCTTTACCCATTTTAACTGCACACCATATTAAACTGGGCAAGAGCCTAACAGTATCTTAATATTAAAGACAAGGAAAAAGTTTACTTTTTCATTTTTTTGATCGTTGCATACTTCGGTTCCCACATGTTATCAAGAACTGCTTGCTTAATATCTTTAGGAGGATTCGGACAAACCCTCTCTTTGATCGCTTCATTAGCAACACTGATTGCAACGTCGCGCGAGATAGCGCGGAGCTCTGTGAGTCTCGGGAAGAGGGATTCATAAGGGTTATTGAGAATGGGAGAATATTTACTAAGAACATCGGCTGCTTCCAAAAACATCCGGTCGGTTACTCGCGTTGCACCTGAAGCAATAACTCCAAGACCAACACCAGGGAAAATAAAGACATTATTGCATTGACCTACGACATAGTCTTTTCCTTCATACTTGACGGGAGGGTAAGGACTCCCTGTAGCGATTAGGGCCTGTCCTTTGGTCCACTTCATTAGATCCTCTGGATGGGCTTCTGATTTAGAGGTGGGGTTCGAAAGGGGGAAAATGATCGGGCGTGCCACATGTTTTTTCATCTCTGTAACGATTTCTTCATTAAATGCATTGGGCTGGGAGGAGGTTCCAATGAGGATGGTTGGCTTTGCATGTTTGATCGTTTCAAGGAGAGGGATGTTTTGCATATCTTCGACTCCCCAATCTTTAATCGTCTCTTCTTTTTGAGCAAAACGGGCTTTAAGATCGTCCAGTCCTTCTGAGCCAGTGTGCGCAAGACCATTCCTACCCATTACAAAAATGCGCTCTTTGGCTTCTTCGCGAATCATTCCCTCTAAAATCATAGCTTGCGTAATAAGCTCTGCTATTCCAATTCCTGCTGAACCTGCGCCAAAGAGAACAATTCGCTGATCTTTGATGGTTGTGCCAATACCCTTTATCGCACTTAAAATCCCCGCTACAACAACTCCTGCTGTCCCTTGGACATCATCATTAAAGCAGCAAATTTTATTGCGGTAACGGCCTAAGAGGGGTTGTGCTTGTTGCTTGGAAAAATCTTCCCACTGAAGGAGGACTTTGGGGTACCGTTTTGTAATCGCCTGGACAAAGGCGTCAACAAAGTCGTCATATTCCTTTCCATATAGACGCTCATTTCGCCAGCCCAGGTAAAGAGGGTCATTAAGGAGTGTTTTGTTGTTCGTTCCAACATCAAGTGTGATAGGCAGGGTGAAGGCAGGATGGATTCCACCAAAAAGAGAATAAAGAGCAAGCTTTCCTACTGGAATGGCCATTCCTCCCATGCCAAGGTCGCCTAGACCCAAAATACGGGCTCCATCGGTGACAACGATAACATCAACGCGATCGCGGGGGATATTATTAACAATCTCTTCGATCCGATCTTTGTGGGGATAGGAAATATAAACTCCCCTATTCTGACTATATAAATAGCTATAGTTGAGCGATGCATCTCCCACTGTAGGGGTATAGATATAGGGGAGGATCTCCTCAGGGTATTCACTACAAAGTCGGTAAAAGAGTGTTTCATTGCGATCCTGGAGAGTCGATAGGAATTTGTACTTAGAGATGTCGTTCTCTTTTTCTTTGAAGTTGGCGTAGCGTCGTTTTACTTGTTCTTCGATTGACGAAATGTGGAAAGGAATCAGGCCATGAAGTCCTAATTCGTCCCTTTCTTCTTCTGTAAAACCTGTCCCTTTATTGAGTAATGGATCGTGAAAAATATCGTAGGGATCAAGATCCACTTCGATGGTTTCTTTGCCGTTA
>CBEWFH010000073.1:0-6453 GCA_965555895.1 uncultured Simkaniaceae bacterium | reverse complement strand
AAAGAAACAGTTTAATCGATCTCTGAAAAAAAATCATCCCGTTTGCAACACGCCCTCTCAGGACTTTTTTTTAGGTAAACTCTCTCTTCATCTCCTTTGTGAAAAGTCCTCGTAAAATCGAGAAAGGTTTACCAATGATAAAAATTAAGGTCAAGCAAGAGAGTAGTTCCAAAGAGTGCCAAAGACTATGCCGGAAAGTCCAGCTGCTGCTAAGTCTAAGAATCCATGGTCTCCAGAGAGCAAAGAGCGGAAGCCGAGAATGACCGTTGCTATTGCAACAATTGATGAAATATAGAAGTTTTTATCCCGATCATTGACACGGGAATAACATTGTATTCCGATCATAAATTGATTGGAGATACTTATGCCGGAAATCATTTTTTTGAATAAGTATTGGGCAAAAAATAGGAGTGCAAGGTTTTTTCCCTTTCGAAGGGTTTCCCGATATTCTCCTTTCCTGACATCGGGAAACAAATCGGCTGTGATTACACTTGCTGCCATCACATAATGGAGACTCGCTCCAGTAGGTTTTTAAAATATTCATGGAAATCATTATAAATTTTCAGGAATTTTTATTAAAGGGGGCGTTCCCTTTATTTTATCAAATTTTTTCGCGAGCTCGAGGATTTCCTCCTCTGAACATCGTCCACTTTGGATTTTAATTTTTATCATCTCCCTTTCTTCCATCCAATGGCGCTGAAGCATCTTTGTAACCGTTTCGATAACACCCTCTTCGGCCCGCTCGGTATTTACCTTTTTTTGAACGATTTCAGAAAAAAGAAGCTGCTCCTCAGGGCTCTCGAGATTATTGGCAAGGGTAAGAAGATCAGCTTTTCTTTCCTCTTCAATGTTATCCATATAATGGGAAAAGAGGCGACGGCAAATGGGGGTGGCAAAATGCTCCGGCCTCAAGTTCTCTTTAATGATTTGAAAGAGCTTGGGAGAGGAATCACTTAAGAGATAGAGCCATCTAAGAAGATCGGTTTCTATAACCCGATCAGGATTGACATCAACCTCGGAAAGGGACCCTTCCCTCTTCACATAGGTTCCACTCCGGACCTCTTCTTGTCCCACTCCAACAAGTTTTTCGGGGACTTGGCTGAGACGTGCGAGTTTCCGAAGAGATTCATGGACCATAAGGGGGTGATCCCAGCTCCGGATCCTTTGAACAATAGTCTGGATAAGATGGTTTTTCTGTGAGGGGGAAGATAGATCGGTTTCTTTAGAAAAATAGTCGAGTAAAAAGGAGAGATAATCGGAGGCTTTTTCTAAAAGCTCAGTAAATGCTATAGGTCCTTGCTCTTTTAGAATGGTATCGGGGTCCATTCCAACGGGAACAGAAACAACATAAACCTCAACACCCTCTTTTTGGAAAAGGTTTCCAATTTTAGAGGCTGCAGTTTGTCCTGCTTCATCGCCATCGAGGGCAAGGTAAACTTTTGTAATCCCAAGGTTTAGAAGCTCTTTCACATGATCTTCAGTAAAAGCAGTCCCCTGTCCTGCCACAGTAATGTTAAAGCCTCCTTGGATGAGACGGAGGGCATCAATCTGCCCCTCAACAACAATTGCCCGCTTTTCCTTGGCAATCCTGCGACGAGAGAAACTAAGCCCATAGAGGGTATAAGACTTTTTAAAAACGGGGGTTTCTGGTGTATTGATATATTTGGGACCAAAGACCCCATCATCGGTTTTACGTGCAGAAAACCCTATCACCCCTCCTGAGACATCAAGAATAGGGAAAGTAATACGATTTGTAAAAAAAGCCTTTTTCTTCCCGGTATTTAGTGTTTTGATCAGCCCTGCTTTTTCGAGTAGATCTGCAGAAAAACGATGCTTTTGCATAAACTTTCCAAAGAGAATCCCCTTTTTGGGAGCAAAACCAATCTTAAAGAGGCGGATAAATTCTAAATCTAGTCCTCGATCATAGAGATATTTTAGGGCAATATGCCCTTCATCACTATGGAGTAGGTAGGAATGGTAAAACTGAGCTGCTTTTTGAAGAGCCTCTTTAAGTTCTTTTTTGCTTGGGCCCTCGGAGTGCCTCTCATACTCGACTTCTTCTAGAGTAACTTGAAAACGTTCGGCAAGGGTGTCGACAGCTTCAACAAAGCTCATCTTCATGTAACTCATCAAAAAAGCTATCGCATCGCCATGAGCGCCACATCCAAAACAATGGTAATGTGACTCCCCTTTTTGAATCATAAAGGAGGGGGTCTTTTCTTCATGAAAGGGGCAAACTCCTTTGTAAGAGCTACCAGAAGGTTTAAGGTTTACATAGGAAGAAACGACTTCTATCAGATCAATTTTTTCGCGGAGGAGCTCGAGACTTTTCTTAGTGTAAACATCCATATGCTTTTGAGGATAACTGATCGACTTTTTTTCTACGACGTTGTATCTTGGCCTAAGTGATGAATAAAGCAAAATTTAAAAAAAAGGTCTACCGGAAACTCGATTCATCTCCCCTGTCGGAGTCGATCTCTCTATCCTCAATCGCTCCAAAATCTAAGCCAAAAAAAATTATCCCTTCGACAGCAACAAAAGGGCTCCGAGAAAAATTTAAACTGACCTTTCTCCCCCTTTTGATCGAAGTTTTTGAACTCAGACAAATGATCGATAATTATAAATCAGACGCTTCGACCCATATCGAAAAATCACCACAGCAAATCCTTGAAAGACTCGAAGAGCTCCAAAGAGGTATTGAAGAAACGCAACGGTGGTGTGATGGAGTGATTCTGCAAATCGCAAAAGGGATTGCAGAAGCAAAAGAGACACTCGGCGAAGAGGAAGAAGGTCTTTTCAAACGGATTCTTAGGAGAATTAAAAAATGGCCCCAGTAGCTCCCCCTAAAACATCCCCGATGATGGCTCAATGGTACGCGTGCAAACAAAAGGCTAAAGATGCCATTCTTCTCTTCAGGCTGGGCGATTTTTATGAGGCATTTTATGATGATGCAAAACTCCTTTCAGAAGCTGCAGATGTCACCCTCACTCAAAGACAAGGGATTCCGATGAGTGGAGTTCCAGCTCATGCAGCTGAAGGTTATATTGAAAAACTCGTTGCAAAAGGATTCCTCGTTGCCATTGCTGAACAGATGGAAGATCCGAAAGAGGTCATGGGGATCGTGAAAAGAGAGGTCGTTCGCGTTGTCTCTCCAGGAACACTCCTTAGCTCACTCCCTGAAAACAGCAACAACTTTTTCGGAGCGGTCTCCCTCTTAAATCAAACCCTTGCCCTCGCACTTCTCGATTTTTCAACGGGAGAATTTCTTGTTCTTGAGTTTTCAAAGGCTAAAGAACTTCAAGATGAGCTCTTCCGTCGCCATCCTTCAGAACTCCTTATTTCCGATAGAGATTACCAGACATTATCCTCTTCTATAGAAGAGGTGAAAATGAGTCTCTCTCTCCGCATTACGAAAAAGGAAAACTGGAACTTTGATCATGAAGCCGCCTTCCGGGCCCTCTCAACTCACTTTGGGGTTCACTCTCTCGATGGCTTTGGCTTAAAAGGGATGGGAGCAGGGATTGCCGCCGCAGGATCTCTTCTCACATATGTTCAAGATGAACTTGGTTTAAAAACAACCCATATCAAA
The DNA here is from genome assembly GCA_965555895.1 of uncultured Simkaniaceae bacterium. Classification (GTDB taxonomy): domain Bacteria; phylum Chlamydiota; class Chlamydiia; order Chlamydiales; family Simkaniaceae; genus Neptunichlamydia. The sequence continues at coordinate 2,864 of CBEWFH010000073.1, read as the reverse complement.
AAGATTTCTCCCAACCACCTTTCCTCCTATATGGCAATCGATCAAGCAACGCAGCGTAACCTCGAGTTAACAGAGCCTCTTCATAAAGGGAGTAAAAGTTTCACCCTTTTAAAACTTCTCGATCAAACGGTCACTCCGATGGGAGCGCGCCTCTTTAAGTCGTGGCTGATTTATCCCCTCCTTTCGGCGAGCGGTATTAAAAAACGGCAAGAGGGAGTTGGCGAGCTCTTAAAACACCTTGCGATCCGAGATTACCTCCGCCCCATTCGAGATCTAGAACGGCTAATGATGCGCGTTTCAACAGAAAGAGCAACTCCCCGCGACTTAGTTTCACTCAAACACTCTTTGAAAGCAGTTCCTCAAGTGACAAAAAGTTTAGAGTTTTTAGAGTCTCACATTATAAAAGAGCTCCTCTTCCCACCCATAGGTCCCATCGTCGATAAGATTCATCAAACCCTTGTCGATGAGCCTCCCGTTAAACCTGGAGAAGGGAAAGTGATCCGAGAAGGGATCGATCCCGATCTCGATGAACTCCGCTCCTTAAAATCAAATAGCCAATCATGGGTTGCCAGATACCAAACCGAACTTAAAGAGATGACAGGAATAAAAAACCTTAAGATCATCTTTAGTAAAGCATTTGGTTATTGCATCGAAGTGAGTCGTGGCCAAGCCGATAAAATGCCACATACTTTTGACCGAAGACAAACCCTTGTCAATAATGAGCGATTTATCTCCCCTGAACTCAAAGCTTACGAAGAAAAAATCCTCACTGCCGAAGAAAAAATCCAAGCAATTGAAGGGCGCCTCTACCACGGGCTCAGAAAAGAAATTGCCACCCATATCGATACGATCAATGCCATTGCCATAAGCGTTGCAAAGCTCGATGCCCTCCTTTCCTTAAGCCTTATTGCAACAAAAAACCGTTATACAAAACCAATTATTGATGAAAGCGATGAAATTGAGATTGAAGTGGGGCGCCATCCAGTAATTGAAGCTTCTCTTTTAGACGATTCTTTTATTCCCAACGACACCTCGCTAAATCAAAATCTCGTCATTATTACCGGTCCTAATATGGCAGGAAAATCGACCTATATTCGGCAAGTAGCACTCATCACTCTCATGGCACAAATGGGCTCTTTTGTTCCTGCGCAAAAAGTCCGCCTTGGTATTGTCGATAAAATCTTTAGTCGAATCGGTGCTAGTGACGATCTCTCCCGAGGTCAATCAACCTTTATGATCGAAATGACTGAAACGGCTAACATTCTTAATAATGCCACTCCCCGTTCTCTTATCATCCTCGATGAAATCGGCCGTGGAACCAGTACTTTCGATGGAATCTCAATCGCTTGGGCTGTTGCCGAACACCTCCTAAAAATGGGATGCAAAACCCTCTTTGCTACTCACTACTGGGAACTCACCGAACTTGAAGAGAGCCACCCAAACGCAGTCAATGTTCATGTTGCTGTCCAAGAAGCAGCCGATCGGATTGTTTTCTTACGAAAAATTGTCCCAGGAAGTACCGATAAGAGTTATGGGATTCACGTTGCTCGCCTTGCAGGTCTTCCCCCCTCCGTCCTTAAAAGGGCCCACGAAGTTCTCCATAAGCTTGAAAAAAATGACCTCAATACTCCCAAAAAACAGCCACCAAAAGCTCAAGAGCAACTCTCTTTCTTCAGAGCTCCCCCTTCCCCGCGCGAAATCGCCCTTGAATCCCTTTCTGAAGAACTCAAAAAACTCAACGTCAACGAAATTACCCCAATGGAAGCCTTAAAAAAGCTAAATCAATGGAAAAATCATCTCTTATGACAAGCGTTGATTTAGAAAAAGTCCCTAAAGAAGCTGGCGTCTATCTGATGAAAGATGAGGCAAGGAAGATCCTTTATATTGGGAAGGCGAAGCAATTGCGGCAGCGGGTCAAGCAATACTTTGTTCCTGGGCGGGATGGGCGGATGATGGTCCCCTTTCTCACCTGTCAGGTTGCAGATATTGAAACGATTGTCACCTTCTCTGAAAAAGAGGCGCTTCTTCTAGAAAATACTCTTATTAAACAGCACCAACCGAAGTACAACGTCCTCTTAAAAGATGATAAGACCTTCATAAGCTTGACGATTAACCATAAGCACAAGTGGCCGATGATTAAGATCGATCGGTATCAGGAAAAACCTAAAGAGGGTAGCCTCCACTTTGGCCCTTATACGAGTGCTTTTGCAGCGCGGCAAACGTTAGACCTCATGACACGGATTTTTAAATTGAGGCAGTGCAGCGATCGAGAGCTGAGTTCAAGAATCCGCCCTTGCCTCCTCTATTCGATTAATCGGTGCATCGCCCCTTGCGTCGGTAAATGCAGCAAAGAGGAGTATGAATCGGAAGTTAAAAGGGCCATTGCTTTTTTAAAAGGGAGTGATCGAGACATTGTTAAAGAACTCAAAAAAGAGATGGAAACCGCTTCTAAAAACCTCGAATATGAGAGGGCAGGGGCTCTTCATAAAACGATAGAGCAAATTGAACATGTAACGGGAAGTCGCCAATCAATTATTCGCTCCAAAGGGAAAGATTGCGATATCTTTGCTCTCTATCATAAAGGGAAACACCATATCATTTCTAAGCTCATTTATCGAGAGGGGCGCCTCATTGGAGCCGATCACTTTAAGTTTATTGAGCTCGCCTCCTCCGACGAAGAAATTTGGGAGTCATTCCTCCTTCAACACTACCTGGAAAAAGGGCCCCCTGAAGTTCTTATTCCTGTAGAGCTCAAACAAAAGAAAAGTCTAGAAAAGATCCTGAACCTTTCCCTCTTCTCCCCGAAGAAAGGGGAAAAACACCTCCTTATCAAACTCGCTGAAAAAAATGCAAAAGCCCTCTTT
>CBEWFH010000072.1:0-6493 GCA_965555895.1 uncultured Simkaniaceae bacterium | reverse complement strand
GGGTGAAATCCAGAAAAATGGATTATCCTATGCAGAGATGAAGGTTTTTGCAACATTACCGAGCTAAGAGGTTAGATATTTTTCAATACCATCTGCAATAGAGCGGGCCATTTTTTCAACGTAGTGTTGATCAGCAAGATGAGCATATTCTTGGGGGTTGGTGATAAAGCCCCCTTCAATAAGGATAGCAGGCATGTTTGTCTCACGAATCACATGAAAAAAACCTGTTTTCACTCCCCGGTTTTTTGCCCCTGTTGTTGCAATCATTCCATTAAGAACAAGTGTTGCAAGTTTCTTTGAGGCATCTTGTCTCCACCTTCCCCCTTTATTGTAGTAGTAGACTTCGATTCCACTCGCTTGAGGATTTTTGAAAGCATTGTAATGGATACTGACAAAGAGTTTGCTTTTGGTGTCGTTAGCGATATTGGTCCGCTTGGATAGAGAGATAAAGACATCACGGCTCCGAGTAAGGATCACTCGGTACCCTTTTTGATGAAGATACTGTTTCACAAGGGTAGAAGTTTTAAGGGCGAGGGCTTTTTCTTCTATCGATCTAACGGTTGCGCCAATATCAAATCCTCCATGCCCGGGATCGATAACAATAAGTTGTTTATTGGCGGTTTTTGTAGGAGTCTCTGCAGCAAGATAGGTCTCGGTTTCAACATGGGAAACTTGAGAACAGAAGGTCATGAGTGGTGTTGCAGCACTAATAAAAAAAATAAGAAGTTTAAGCATGAAAACATTTTAGCTTTTTAAAGCATCTCCCGTCAAAAAAGAAATTGTCCGAGCAACTTCTCGATCATCAAAAGGGATGAATCTCCCCTTAATTTTTTGGAAGGGTTCATGCCCCCTTCCCGCAATAAGGATGATATCATTTTCTTTTGCCATAAAGATTCCCCGCTCGATAGCAGCTCTTCTGTTAACTTCAATCAGAGATTCTTTGGAAAGTCCTTTAGCAACCTCCTTGCAAATCACTTCAGGTTCTTCCCCTCGAGGATTATCGGAAGTTATGATGATTTGATCGGAATATTTTTCTGCAGCCCTACCCATTTTGGGCCGCTTTTCCTTATCGCGCTCGCCTCCACATCCAAAGATGGTAATAATCCGCCCTGTCTTTAACTCGTGAAGGGTTTCCAAAACTTTAAAGAGCGCTTCTGGTGTGTGGGCAAAATCAACGAAAAGGTATATCCCTTTAGGGTTTTTAATCCGTTCTAACCTTCCGGGTACCCCTTCAAAAGTCGCGAGCTTGTTTTTCAAAATAGAGAGGCGTATCCCCTTTTTGAGTCCAATACCAATTGCTGCTAAACAGTTATAGATATTGTAACGACCCACAAGATTGGTTTCCATAGGAGTTATTTCCCCATTATAGTAGAGATCAAAAGTTGTTCCTTGAAGAGAAAAATGAATATTTTTTGCTTGTAGATCGGCATCCGCATCAATCCCAAACGTCATCCCACTCCCCATTTTCTTTGCAACTGAATCATCGAGGTTAAAGATTTTTTCTTTGCACATCGAAAAAAGTTTCAATTTTGCAGCTAAATAGTCCTCCATCGTTCCGTGGTAATCTAAATGATCATGCGAAAGGTTAGTGAAAACCCCGATATCAAAGGTCATCTCTTTAACTCTCCCTTGATCAAGAGCATGGGATGTCACTTCCATCACAACAGTATTTAGACCGTGATTGGCCATCTCGCGGAGTATTTTATGATTGGTGACAACATCAGCTGTCGTTAGCTGTGCAGGGAAGTGCTCATTTCCCATAATTGTTTCAATCGTTCCCATGAGTCCACATTTACTGAGGAGATGATAAGCAAGATATGCGGTTGTTGTTTTCCCATTTGTTCCAGTAATACCGACTAAAAAAAGAGAGTGCTTTTTCGTTTCATAATACCTCTCAGCAAGGAGAGCTTCTAAGGCATTAACATCAGGAGTGACAACCTGAACAATCCCCTGTAAAAAGGGATTATAAAAATCGGTAAGAACAGCTACGGCTCCCGTTTCAATTGCTTTGGGAATAAACTCACTGGCATCGTACGTTTTTCCCTTCTTTGCTATAAACAAACTCCCAGGAGTGATGAATTGTGAGTGGGAAGAGATTCCCGTTACTTCAACCTCTTTACTCCCCTTAATCTCAACATCCAGATCTTTGAGCAATTTCTTTAATTTCATAGATTCCAGTTTGTGTAGAGTTCTTTGAGGATATTCACTTGCTCGCTCCAATCAGCTTTTTCAGGATCTGCATGGGGGTGTCCTGGAGGAAATCCATAAGGATCATCGGGTGGAATTCCTAAATACTTATAGGTTTTTTCCATAATATGGCGAAAGGTCGGTGCAGCACACCTTCCACCGAAATAGGTTTTTCCAATTCCTGGCATATAGCGATATTCAGGCTCATCGATTGCGACATAAATGAGAAACTTCGGATTAAAAGCTGGAGTGAAACCGATAAAACTCGAGTAATGATGTTTTTTCGAATAGGTCCCTTTAATAATTTTCTCCGTTGTTCCTGTTTTTCCCCCTTCGGTATATCCTGGAATATCTGCCCGAATTCCACCGCCACCTGGTTTCGTAACAGATTTTAGCGCATAGATGATTTCTCGGCTAATGTCAGGGCTCAGAACCTGTTTTCTCTCCATACTTGAATGATCAAAAATAACCTTTCCCTCTTTAACAATTTTTTTCACAAGAGTTGGGTATACCATTTTTCCTCCATTAATAATGATCGCATAAGCCTTAAGGAGTTGAACACTATTTGTTAAGAGATTGTATCCAATTGCTAGGGAATAAGGAGTGGGCGTCGACCACTGAAGTCTTCCACTCCCATAGGTTTTAGTTGGAGTAGGGAGAAGTCCTGAACTTTCGCAAGGGAGCTCAATCTCAGTAAGAAGGCCAAAACCAAAGACCTCCTCGAGTTGTTTCCGATACCACTCATCACCTAAAGTCCCAACCACCCGTTGAATCAACTTGGCAACATAGATGTTTGAGGATTTTTGAATGGCAAGATACATATTTAAATAGTGGTGAGTTCCCACATCACGAATCGGGTGCTTCCTACCTGGGAAAGTCCCATCATTGACAAGAATCATATCTTTGGGATCAAAAATAGGCTCTCGTCCCTGCCGCTTGAGCTCTTCATTCGCCATCATTGCGATCGCGACAGAAATGGGTTTCATCGTCGAGCCCGGTTCAAAACAATCAGTGATTGCTTGCACCTTTGTGGCTGGAAGGAGCTCGGGATCATTATAAAAGGCTCTATATTCAGAGGGATCGAAAAAGGGATACTGCGCTAAGGCATAAATCTCCCCATTTTCTGGGTTCATCATGACTACCCAACCACTCTTTGCTCCAGCACTTTTAACGGCCCTTTCAATCTCTTCTTCAGCAATCGCTTGGATATAGTGATTAATTGTTAAATAGACATCGGCTCCATCTTGCGGGTGGTTGACAAGGAGCCCTCCTTCAAGAGCCTTCCCAGGAGAGCGAAGAAGGAGACGCTTCCCAGGTTTTCCTTGCAAATAGGAGTCAAAAACAAGTTCAAGCCCTCCTGTCGGAAGAGCCTGATGTGTTTTAGAATCGCGATCATCTCTTACAGTATGGAGAACTGCGCCAAGAAGTTTCCCATAAGGATAGGCTCGTTGATAATCTTCCTCAAAATAGAGGGCATTGCGAGGAATTTTCTTCCATCTTGCAAAAGGACGCCACCACCCGAGTAAAAGTTCTTTTTCCCCTTCATCGACCCATAATTTTAGCCGACGACTCCTTGATCTTTTTTTAAACTGCTCACGGATAAAATTCTTATCTTTCCAATCAAGAGTGAGATGCTCCTCTATCATTTTTGCAATTTCTTCCCGGTTTCCTTCAGGAATAGAAATCGGATCGATATAAAGGTTATATTTTTTTACATCAAAGACAAGGGCTCTCTCTTTCTTAGGATGCCCCTCCTTCAAATCAGTATTGGCAATAAACCTCCCCCGTTTATAAGGCTCAACTATAGAAAATTGATGTTGGGTCTTTGCATGCCTTGCCCATTTTGCCCCCTCGAGGATTTGAAGTTTATAAAATTGAAAGATGATAAAGAAAAATAAGATGAGAGTGCCAATTGCTAAGAATAAAAGACGGCGAAAATCTTTAGCATCAAGTCCCTTCATTCGATCCTTCTTTCACAATAACAACTTCATCGACATAAGGATACCTTAAATGGGAATATTCTTTTTGCCTTAGAAGCTCCATAAGGCGGGCAGGACTTTCGAACCGTTCAATCTCAAGAGATAAGTGGGTGTTTTCCTCTTCTAAAAGATGGAAAGAGTCTGCAAGCTTAGGAATTTCCATCTTTAGCTCGGTCAAATCATTTTGCTTATCAATATAGGTATATAAAAAGCCCCCAAAGATGAAAATGCAGATGAGAAGTCGAATAAGTAATCCCTTGCTCACATCCGCAGAGCCTCACATCTTCTCAGAAACACGCAGTTTTGCACTCCGAGCCCGTCTATTTGTCCGAGCTTCTTGAAGGCTTGGAATTAGAGGTTTTTTGCTGAGTAGTTTTAACATGGGATAGATATGTGTTTCTTTCATGTCGACCATTTTTCTGATGGGCTTTGAAGCCGCTCTGAAAATATTTTTCACAATCCGATCTTCTAAACGGTGAAAGGCAAGAACCCCGATTCTCCCGCCGGGAGCAAGGATCTCTATTGCTTGTTTTATCCCTTTTTCAACCGATTCTAACTCGCGATTTACACTAATTCTGAGTGCTTGAAAAACAAGGGTTGCTACATGGAGTTTCTTTTTTGAGCTTCTCATGGCATTTGATAAAATTTCAGCAAGCTCTGTTGTTGTTTCAATGGTTTTTTTGCGGCGCGCTTCAACAATTGCTCTCGCAGCTTTTCTCCACTGCCGCTCCTCTCCATACTCTTGGAAGAGTTTTCCAAGATCTTTTTCAGACCATTTATTAACAATCTCTTTAGCGGTGATCCCAGTCGTGGGATCCATCCTCATATCTAGAGGACCTTCTCTTAAAAAACTAAAGCCTCTTTCTTTCTCATCTAACTGCATTGATGCCACTCCCAAATCAAAAAAAAACCATCCACCTGTTTAACCCTTCTCTCTTCCAAGACCTCTTTGACAAAGCTAAAGTTCGAGTGGATAAACTCTACTTTTCCATCAAAACTTTTTAGGTTTTCCTTCGCTAAGGTCAAAGCACTTTCATCCTGATCACACCCATAATACGTTTCGATTTCAGGATGGGCCTCCAAAATTGCTTTTGCAAAACCACCAGCTCCCAGCGTCCCGTCAAAAAATGAAGAGAGCTTCTGCGTAGAGAAAATCTCCAAACTCTCTTGCAGCATGACCGGGATATGCTTCATCAAACGTTCTCGTATTCTTCTTTTTCTTGACTTGTCATTGAAACGAAAGAATCTTCCGCATCACCTTCATCCAAAAGAGCAAAAGCATCTTCGGTCATCTGAGCTAAATTACTATCTTCCCCGGTTAAGAATGACTCTAAGTCAAACTCATATTTCTCTTTTGGCCAGATTTCAATCTTATTCAGAACGCCAGCAATGACGATTTCATTTTGAATCTTGGCAGCTTTCTTGAGAACAGGGGGAAGGACAATACGTCCCAACTTATCACATGAGCAGTGGTGGAGAGTGGAAAAGAAAAGAGTGAAAAACTTTTGATACTTTGCAACATGTTGTTTTGCTTGGAATTTTTTAACGATCCGCTCGATGTCACTTCTTTTATAAATAGCAAGTGATCCACCAAGACCTAGGGCAATTGTGAACTCAAGTTCTCCATTTTCCACCAGACCATAACGCATCTGCTGAGGCAAGACAAAACGATTCTTGTCGTCTAGCTTAGAGTGTGTTGATCCGTTAAAGAAGAAGTTGTTCATATTATCCAAAGACCTTTTTTCCACTTATTCCCACATCCTATCATCGACTCCGAAAATGAGCAATCTTTTTGTCGAAAAACGGTGTATATAACCACCTAGAAATTTTATAACTAACTAAAAATAAACAAGAAACTAAAAGTGGTAATCTGTGGAAAAACTGTTCATAGACTTCGATCTTTTCCTAAAATCTTCAGACAGGTATAACTAAAGATAAACAACAAAACTGTAAGTAAATGGTAGAACCAAAAACAATAGATAACTTAGGGATCAATACATCGGTCCGTTGGGCTCAAGATCAAGAATATCTCGACAAAAAGCTTATTAAAGAATCTACCTTTGTATCTAGACAAACAACCATAGATGTCTCCTCACCTTCTTTTGCTAGTGAGTTTGATACCCTCTTTCAAATCAACACACGGTTTGCACCATGGGCTTTTCTCCTCTCTCCATCAGGTTATAATCATCAAAATATGCGCCTCTTCACTTTTCAAACGATACCCTCTCTCGGATCCGATGAATTTTTAGCAGCCCAAATGCAAAAGATAAAAGATAAAGTCGATATATCCAAAGAAGCCCTCGCTAAAAGACGAAAAGAAGGATTAG